>CALZJV010000445.1 GCA_945787595.1 uncultured Desulfobacterales bacterium
ACGGCAAGATCCTGGCCGAGTTGCCGCTGCCGATTTTCGGTATCATGTCGGATTTACCGATTGAAACCATTGCCGACCGATTGCAGGAAATTAAAAGCGCCGTGGCGGACCTGGGCGTGCCTTTCCCCGATCCTCTGCTGACATTGATCACCCTGACCGGCGCGGCCATTCCCTACTTGAGAATCTGTGAAGAGGGGCTGGTCAATCTGAAAGACGGCAAGACCGTAGGCCTCATCATCGGCTGATAATCCTTCTTGATGGATTCGTAAATAGTCAGAAATTCTATTTTTGTTCATTGTATCCCATTGAATATACAAACCCTAAAATTTCATTTTTTTGCTTTTTGCGCCTTTTTGCGGCCATGTCCCACTTAGCAGATCACAAAAAAGCTTTTTCCCGTTGGTGTTTTTCAATAATATCGCTTGATTTAACTATATTATCAAGATAGATTACGCCATCGGCGTAACGCCTATAGCGTAGTGGGCGTTGCCATCCACTCTAAAAATTGGTTTGGCGTCTCTGACTGAGGATTATAGGACATGAAAAACCCATTTGTATACGGAGAAACGGTTACCGGGGTATACTTCTGTAACAGAATACAGGAAATACGCGAGCTTGTTAATGATATTAAAAATGGCACAAATGTAATTATATTTTCGCCACGGCGTTACGGTAAAACCTCATTGATCAACCAGGTGTTGGAAATTGCCAGACAAAAAGGCATTATTTCATTTTATGTCGATCTTTATCCGGCAATCAACAAGCTAAAGTTCATCGAAATATTTGCGCAGGCAATTTCTTCCGGGCTTACCGGAAAGACTTCCAGGATCGTCAAAAAGCTGAAGGAATATCTACCACGGATCATTCCCAAGGTGGTTATAAACGATCAGTCCGTCCATTTTGAATTTGGATTCGATCGCAGAGGCAGTTTATCACCCCACGTAGACGATCTTCTTAAAGCCGCTAAAAAAGTTGCGGACCAGCACAATAAAAACGCTGTCGTTGTCTTCGATGAATTCCAGGAGATCGCAAGCTTCGATGACCAAGAAATTGAAAGAAAGATGCGATCAGTTTTTCAGCACCACCGAAATGTCTCCTATATTTTCATGGGGAGTAAAACGCACCTAATGCGCGATATCTTCAATAATCCGAACCGCCCGTTTTACAAAAGCGGAAAGCACTTTCCCCTGGGAAAGATCGATTCCAACGAGCTGGGAAATTTCGCTGCAAAAAAATTTAAGACAGCCGGTATAAATATTACCGAGCATGAATTAAAAGAAATTATAGAAGTTACCGAGTGTCATCCATATTATTTTCAGATGCTCTGCCACGTTCTGTGGGAAATCACGCTGGATGACAAAGCTGTTAAACTCCGCCACATTGAAGAGGCGGTTGAAATTCTCCTTTCAAGGGAGTCGAGCGCTTACACGGCCATATGGGAAAGTCTGACGGCCAAACAAAAAAATTTATTGGTTGCTTTGACGCAGGAACATAATCCCGCGATCTACAGCAGACAATTTCTTGAAAAGCACGGATTGGGGGCCCCTTCGTCACTTCAAAAGGCGACTAAGAAACTGATCAGCATGGAGTTGATTCAGCAGGCCAATGGCAGCTATGAGCTAGTCGATCTGTTTTTCAAAAGATGGATTCAGCACACTTGGGGGTGAATAAAATTAGGCAGCCGTCAACCGTATCCAAGTGCATCAGGGCGGCGCCGTGGTTTGTCAATACGGCAAGATCCTGGCCGAGTTACCGCTGCCGATTTAATGATTTGGCAAAACAGAGTAGCTTTTTGCAGCTTTAATCAGATATTTGTCAGAGGTTACCAGAATCAGATCATAAACAGCTGCGGATGCGGCAATGAACCGGTCGGCCGGGTCTTGATGGGGTAGTTTTATCAATCGGCTTATTCATTCAAAACTTTCCATTCCGCTTGAGTTGAGGCGGGAGCAACAATATCGCCAATAATTTTCCCTTTATACTTGAAAGCTCCCAGCCAGGATTCTTTCCTTTCCGGCGGTGGGGGCGGGGGCGGTTCAATCCTTGCAATAGGAATTCCCCGCCTGGTAACCAGTACCGGCTTGCCTGTGCGTTTAACTTTATCCAGTACGGCCAGGCAAGTGGCCCTAAATTGTGAAATTGATATCACTTCATTTGTTTCCATGCGCTCACCTCCTTTAGCCATATCCGATACGGCCTCAACTACATCATGGTCAATGACCATGGTCAAGTTATTTTCGAGCTATTGTATTGACAGCCAACCGCCATTTCACTATATGTTCACTGCCATACAACTGGCGTGTTATTAACCTAAGTTACCGTTAACGGGTTGATTAGTTGGTTCGTTGAACGGTTGTTACAATGAATATCTCTCTTATCTGTTAAAAAACAGGATCGCGGCAGATACCTTCCTCTAAAGACGCGCAACCGAGATTGAAGGGAGAACGATACATGGAATACCTGACCCGCAGAAATCTGATAAAATACGGGTGCCTTGCAGGGACGGTCTTTTTTACACCTTCCGCTGTTTTTCCAACAAATAAAAGCAAATCAGTCCGGGGAATATATCCATTGACCATCTCCGTACTAAAAGATGCCTATAAAAATGAAATGGACGCTCACAGCAGCTATGTCGCCTTTTCCCGTCAGGCCTTCAAAGAGAATTATCCGAACATCAGCTACCTGTTTACAACCTTTGCCACCTCCGAATCAATTCATGCCGGTCTGTTCAAAAAAGCGCTAGCGGATCTGGGATTGGACCTTGACGATGACCGCGACCGCCAAATTGAGGTTTTTGCGACCAAGAAAAATCTCAGAAAAGCAGCTAAGCATGAACTGGAATTAATTAAAACCTTCTATCGGGACGCCATCACTAAAATCAAACCCGAAAAGCATGAAACTGCCGTCAGGTATTGCCGCTATTCCTGGCAATCGCATATGCAACATCGGGATCGCATTGAAGATGTCCACAGGTGGTCGGGAATATTTTTCAGCAAAGTTGCAGCAAAAATTGAGGGAGAGGAAATGCGATATCTCGTTTGCCATATTTGCGGTTCCACCGAAACAGTGATCCCGCCAGAGATCTGCCCGATCTGCCGGCAATCTTCTATCCACTACAAACTGATTGAGAGAACGGCCTATTCCGACCGGAATTGAACCCTGTACCGCGGTTGTAAAGGAGGTGTCACATGACAATAGCACCTGAGGCGTTCCTGCCTTTTATAAATGAAGCCTTGGGCGGCATGGTGGCGATAGCTGAGGGATTGGGCGATAAGCAAGTCAACCAGCGCCCTGATTTGTCCAACACCAATTCACCTTACGCCATTCTGACGCACTGTGTCGGTATGACTACCTATTGGCTTGGCAGCGTCCTGTGCGGGCGTCCCAGCACGCGGGATCGTGACAGCGAATTTCGTGCCCGCGGCACTGTGGCCGAAATACGCCAGGCTGTCAAGGCGCTGCAAACGCAGATCCGGCAAGACATTAGCTGTGTGCAAGGCGACCAGCCGCTTGGCCATCCCTTGGACCTACATGGTTATACGCAATATCACACCCAAGGTGACGTTCTGCTGCATTGCTACACGGAGTTAGCGCAGCACCACGGCCAGATGGAGCTGACCCGCGATATCCTGCTGGCTCGATAGCATTGACTAACGCGGTAATAATTATTTAGACAAGGTTTGTTACGATTTAAATTTTGTATTCGCCGCCCCGATGAAATAAGTGCAACAGAGATTTCATTGGGCAGGCAGAGTCGCAAAGAGCGCAGAGCCCTTATATTTTTCATTTGCCGGTGACCTGCTGTCGCTCAGGCTATGGCAAGGCAGGTTACCGGCAAATGAAAATCTGCAAGCACTCCGTGCTGTTTTTACTTGAAACTCGCAATTAGAGAACCGATAAAAGATGCAATGAATGCAATTTTGCCCGAAGGGCTGTATTTTTTTCACTTTCTGGAGGCCAACCTTAAAATCATAATAATTAAATGGTTATCCCGCCTCAGTGGAAACTCTCAGCAGAAAGTGAAAAGCCAAATCAACTCTGCGTCCTCCCACCGGGGCGTAGGCTACTCCCTATGGGCCGGAGGCGGCGACTCGAGCGCAGCGGGCGGTGAAAGTATGTTAACCACAAGCCGTCTTAGTTATTTCAGCTTTCGAATATAAGTCAAATGTGTCTAAATAAAAATGAACTTATTAGCAAGACTATCTATCCAAGCGATAGCGAAAGTCACAAAATGGTGCCCCCTCCATGATAGTCTGAGTTCGTCTTAAGGAAACATCCGGATTGAATCCTTCGATCAAGGCAAAATCACGCGCGCAGGAAAATATGGTCCCGATTTCACGGAGTCCCAGGCTGTCGTAAAGCTCGGCGTAACGGCAGCGGGTCACATTGAAAGACAACACTTCTTCGGATTCTTCGATCACCTCGATTTCCAGCGCATTGTCCCGCGTCCAGAATTGCAGTGTCTCGCAAAAATCCTGCAAGGTGTTGTTCTTCAACAGTTTGCTGAGATCTGCGCCCTGCTCCCGGGCAATCTTGATGATGGTACTTTGCACCACTGACAGCACCTGATCACGCCCGAAAGATTGACCCAACGCTTCGATCACAGGTGATAAAATGCGTGCTTCGACTTCACGCCGGGTCAGCACGCCGATCTTTGCATTCAGATTGTCCACGGGCATTGGTTCTTTAGGAGGGCCCTGATTTCTTACATCGTTTTCAGCGGTCATTTAATTTCCCCTTTTCTAAATTGAGCATTACCAGATTAGGCCCATATCGGGCTTTACCTGACAACATGTTGCAAGAAAATGAAGGTTTCAGGTGTCGGTGTTCAGGTTTCAGGAATAAAAAAATTCCAAATAACAATGATTGAATATTGACTAATTAAGGTCGGCCTCTCTCCGAGCTGTAGGCTCTGTAGGCTCTACGAGCCGGAAGCCGACGGATCAATTATTAAAAAGATCATAGAAATGACAGAGCGACACGCGGCGCAAGCGCCTGCGCTGCGCGAGCGACATCCACAAATATTCAATCTTCAATTTTCAATAGTCAATTCCGACTCGTCCGGGTTGGGACCTTACAGCAATCCAATTTCGATTGCAAGGGCAACCACTGTCGCATACCGCCAGTCGGAGAACCCATTTTGTAATATCTAAAGATCCGCAGGAAACGGACTTCGACGTCACCCATCTAAAATTCTGCAATCAAAATTATTATTTTTTTGATACTTTACAATTATTAGCCGATTGTTCTATAAATATAGGTAGTTTCTATCCATAAATGGTCTTTTTGCCCAATCTCGGCGTCAATCGGCGCGATTGTTTGTGCGACGTAGCCAGCTACGTCTCCGCACAAACGCTTGATTTCCTTGCTGAGTGCCGAAACTGATTTTAACCGATTTACGGGTGGGCACTAGGTAATTAAAAGCTCAAAAGTTATTCGCTTTGCCATGTTGTTTAGGCAACATTGGGGTAAACGTATCACCGGATCCGGCAGGAGATTTGTATATGAGTGAATTCGGAGAAAAGTTAATCAGCTTGAGGACGGCGCGCGGTTTAACGGCCAAAGAAATTTGCCGGCTGGTCCATATTCCTCAGTCAAGATTGAATGAACTGGAATGGGGCGTTCGAATACCCACGCGCGGTCAAATTGAGCGCCTTGAACATTTTTTCGAGGTCGACTCTAAAGTGCTGGCCGATCTGGCAAAATGACCGGGAGAAATCTGGGCTCAACCAAAATGAAGCTCATTAAAATAACAGTCTTTTATGGTATTCTTCTGGCTGTGATCTCAGCCGGAGCGGATCAACAGGCCCGGAATACCGAATCCAAGCCGGATACCGTTTGGCAAAAGCTTTCTGATGGCTTGGAGCTCGGTTTTTTTCACTCACCGAAGCCTTCCGAAACGGGTGATTCGATGATTCGGGTCCTGAGAATCGAACCGGCCCGCTATAAATTGAGATTGCTTAATGCCTCGGCTTCTGAAAATGGACGGCCACTGACTGCCAAAGAATGGTGTCGTCAAAACGGTTTGGTGGCCGCCATTAACGCATCCATGTATCAAGCTGATTTAAAAGCCAGCGTTTCATTGATGCGCACTAAAAGCCACATCAACAATCCAAGACTGTCAAAAGATATGGCGATTCTAGCATTTGACAGAAACAGTCCTGGTGTTCCGCCGGCAAAAATCATCGACCGTCAATGCGAGGACTTCAAGACCTGGGGAAAAAAATATAAAACACTGATCCAGAGTATTCGCATGATTTCCTGTGAAGGAGAAAACGTGTGGGCCCAGCAGGACCAAAAGTGGAGCACGGCGGCAATCGCCGTCGATTATCTCGGACGGGTGTTGTTTATCCATGTCGGCTCGCCCTACAGCACCCATGACTTAATCGATATCCTCCAGGAGCTTCCCCTTATCATTGACAGAACGATGTATGTTGAAGGCGGACCCCAGGCACAATTATACATCAACATCGGCGCCCACGAGCATGAGTTCGTCGGCAGCTACAAAATAGATATTGAAGAAAACATGAATGCTCTTTTTTCCCGACCGATTCCGAATGTGGTCGGGATATCTTTAAGATAAGGACTATCAAATGAATAAATGGTGCATGGTTATTCTGGTTGCCATCCTATTAACTGTCCAGTTAGGGTGTGCAGGCAGCATGAAGGGTGTCGTCAGACGGGATGCCAAAAGAATAGAGCTCACTTACACGGACTCCAGACTCGGCAAAGGCCGCCTGCAAACAGTGCTGCCGGGCGGGGAGCGCTTTGAAGGCACGATTATCAGGACCGGATCGGCGGATGCCCAATCCGATACAGCCGTCTCCGCTAGTGAGTCGACCGTTTTTGAAGAGGTACAATTATTTGACGGTAACGCCGAAGCCACCCTATCCGGTACCAAAGGCAATATCATGAAGTGCCGATTTAATCTGGCAGATTCTCTCATGGGGATTTCCAGCGGTGGTTTCGGAATTTGTCAGGTCACCGACGGTCGGGTGATTGATATATTCTTTTAGCAAAGAGCGATAGTTCAGCCACCAAGACACCAGGCCAAAAAGAAAAGATGCGAGCACCGCCTCTGGCCTGAACAGCGGCCAGTCTGATCGTGGAAGAAACTTTGATGTTATCTGTTCAGCCACAAAGACACCAAGGCACTAAGATTACAGTTAAATTTATTGGCTCCTTGCCCAGAATAGATCGAAGGACTTAAAACACATATCATCACTTCGTGTCTTTGTGCCTTAGTGGCAAAACTGTTATTTTGAATGTTTCATATGAGTGGTAAAACGATTTCAGCGAGCATTGAAATATGGCCTATAATGAAAAAATTGAAACACGCATAAAAAAACTTGTATCCGGCTGGAAAAACACCGACAGCAAAAAGATGTTCGGCGGTATCTGCCATTTATTGAACGGCAACATGTTCTGCGGCGTACACAAAGACTTCCTGATCCTCCGACTAGGCCAGGAAAAAGCAGAAAACGCAATGAAATTACCACATGTCCGGCCATTCGACATCACGGGAAAACCCATGAAGGGCTGGGTCATGGTGGCGGAGGATGGATTTAAAACTGATGATGAATTAAAGAACTGGCTGGGTCAAACCAGGAAATTTGCGGAAACTTTACCGATGAAGTAAAGAACTTTGTTCGCTTCGCTCACAGTTGGAATGATGGAATAGTGGAATTGTGGAATGATGGGTTTAAAGAAAACGGAATTCAAAGCGCATATTTTTGCATTGATTTTCTTGTTCTGATGAAGTGTTAGGTGTGGCAAAAATAGAAATCTGTGACCTGCGGCGCTATCGCCACGTCACGGCGGGTGCGAAAACGTGTGAGAAAAACCTGACAGCCTAAGAGCAAGATCAACGAAAGAAAAGTAACCCTGAACGGTGAACTCCCTGGCCCAGACCTGACTTTACATTGCTCAATTATTGAGATTCATATTTGGGAACCTGACATGGGCCGTAATATGATCTTATTAGTCGCACTCTCCGAGGCCGCTTCCAGCCCGTAGGGCTTACAGGCCGGAGGGTAGGCTACGAGCCCGCTTCCAGCCCGTAGGCTGCCATAGGCTTACAGGCCGGAGGGGAGGCCAGGGCGGGCTGAACCTGTGAACGCTTACGAGAGGGAATATCCCATGAAATTGATTTATATCTTTTTTGCCTGCCTGCTTCTTATGACCACGTCAGTCTACGCCGGGGAAGCAGATGTCGTTGAGGTAGATGTGAAGCGGACCGCTGATGGCACCTATAAATTTGACGTGACGGTGCGTCACGCAGATGATGGTTGGAAGCATTATGCCAACAAGTGGGATGTGACGGCTCCTGACGGAACGGTTCTGGGCACCCGCGTCCTCGCCCACCCTCATGATAATGAGCAACCTTTCACTCGCAGCCTTGCCGGGGTGAAAATTCCCGAAGATATCGATGAGGTGACTGTTCGTGCTCACGACCTGGTGCACGAATATGGCGGTAAAACGATGAAAGTGGCGGTTCCGGGAAAATAGTAAAGACATCATTCACATATCTGCAATTTTGGTAAAGTTGTGATATTGGCAAGAACCAAATAACTATTTTAATGGAGCCAAAAATGCCAGAAACAAAACTCGAAAGAATAAACGACCGCCTTTACCACGAAACTTCGGGAAAGAGTAAAATAAAGTGGGAAAAAAGTCCAGAATTATTAGACATCACACTTACTGATGTAAAAGTTGGACTATGTCTATCAATTAACAAACCTTCAAAAACCTCTATTAATAAAACAGTATCTTCTATTACAGCTGAAAGTAATGTGAATAAAAAACTTGAAAAGTTGCTTGTAGACAAAGGTGATATCGAGCATATTGATGGGTTCGGTTGGCGTATATCCGCATCAGGAAAATTCACCAACAGTAGAATAGGCTTAATTAGGAAGGATGGAACCGTTGATAGGTTTGGGGGTCGTTATGATGCTGCCGACATTTCCCTCATTCCAATTTACGACACTGATAAGGATAAGGGTACTGGCTGGCTTTATCACACGGATGCCGAAATAGCAAACATAGAAAAACGAACAAAAGCTTATCTGACCCTTGAATTGTTAATCTCAGAAAAAGCATTAGAAAAACTGTGTAATGAAATTCTGTCTAAATGTTTGCCTGAGCTAATCGTTCGCATCGAAGTTGATGTATTTTTGTCGGAGGGAGATCGGACCCTTAGTCATCCTAACATTAGAGATTACTGCTACATTGATGAGGAAACTACAGCTAATCGTGCACGCCTTATAGAAGTTTGCGCATCTCGACCTTTAGAGTAAACGGGTGTTTCGACAGTCTTGTTATATATCAAAGCTTTTAAAATCATCCATAAATTACAGATAATGTAAACAAATCTCAAAAAAGACACGATTTTGGTTTTCTGCTATCTTTCAAGCATTTGACAACTTCAAAAACCATATGATATCCAAAACTTATCTTTATAAATTTCGATAACTGTCGAATTACAGAGAATGGCACCCATTAAAAGGCCCCTGTCAAGAGAAAAAACTCCACCATCGCAAAAAAGTACATTTTTTTGCAGGGACAACATCCAGTAACCAGATCAGCCCCTTTTCTTTGCCTGCGCCCGCGTTTTCAAAAATTATTGGAGCGGATCCTAAATTGATCTGCTACCAGGCACCCATCAGGTTCAAGGCCGAGGAAAGAAAAATATAAGATCGACGGTTGCGCAGCGAAGAGATTTTTTATCTCGTAGCGAAGCAGCCATCCATTTTTCTTTACAGCCCCTGGTCCGGTAATTGGACCCCAGAAAAACATTCGGTACCTTGTCATGTCCAATGGGTTGTTACAAATCACAGGGCTCAAAAATCGCCAGCCATAGAGGGTTCACAACAAGGGCAGATCATGAAAAAAGGCATCCGCCTGGATTTTTTGTTTAAGGGAGTGCAACGGTGTGCCAACCAAGCTATGGGGTTTTTAACCACCCAAGTTCTCTTGAAAAGGAACCTGATCTCGCATAATGTAATAACAGATCCGAGCCAGTTTATTGCTCAAAGCTTTGGTGGCAAGGCTCGTATTAGCCTGGGCCACCTTGCGGTTATAGTAACTTCTGAAGTCCTCATGATACCGGCGTGATAAATGAGCAGCTTCGGTAAAGGCCCAGCTCAAATAGCGATTACCGTTTTTACGGTTGCCATGCCCTTTCTTTTTACCGTCAGAAAGGCGCTGGGAAGATACACAGCGGCTATAGGAAGCAAAGTTGCCGACTTGGTGAAAACGTCCTATATCACCGACTTCCAGCATAATGGTCATGGCCAGAATAAGTCCGATGCCGGGTACCGTCAGCAATTGCTGAAATGCCTTGCTGAGCTTTACTTTATTTTTAATCGCTTTTTCCAGCAGTAGAATCTGTTGCTTTAAAAACACAATCGTGTCTAAATTAGCCTGTGCGGAGAGAACAATATACTCTTGTTCTAATAGCTGCTGTAAGTCATCGACGGTAAACTTTCTGATTTCATTGGCGCTGACTCTTTGGCCACTGCAGCGCGCAATTAACGACTGCAGACTGAGGATATGAGAAGTCTTGTGGCGAACCAAAAACAGCCGCTTGCGCGCCAGATCACGCACGGGACGATGTCGTGTTGATCGTCGGTATGTTTGATTCCTTCGTATTGTTTCATCGCAGCTGGATTGGCCAGATGAAGACAATCATATCCGGCAGCCATCAGACCGTCGATTAACCAATACCAATTGAAAGTGGATTCAACGACAATTCCTTTCAATTGATCCTGGAAAGGCTTTAAGGTCTCTAATATCAGCGCCAGCTTATTGACAACCCGTTTGTTAAAGACGCGTTTGAATTCTTTGTCCATAATACCAATGTAAGTATTTCTTGAATGAAGATCTAAACCGGCATATAGTTGCATACGGCACCTCCTTTGGTTTGGGGGTTAAATGGCGTTTAACCGCTTATAACAAATCGCAAACTTTTTTGCGATTGGGAGGTGCCTTTTAGATGATTATCAAGTTATCAACCGCCAGGACTTGGTTAAATTCGGGGTTGATTTAGAGCATATCATTAATTTTACCGGATTCCGGATAATCTCAATGTATCTTTAATCCGAATTTCCTTAAA
>CALZJV010000446.1 GCA_945787595.1 uncultured Desulfobacterales bacterium
CAAACTTTCATCACTAGTATTTGACTGCCTATTTTCTCTTTACACAATGCAGGGTCTGTTTGGTCCCTTCCGGATCGTTTTGCCCTGAAATGATGTCTATCTCCCAAGCAGTTTTGAATCGATCCCAGGCATAATCCACCATATAGAAAAATTCATTTCGAATATAGTCAGCCGCGTATTTTTCTCTGAGCCCTTGAAAGTCGTTCTGCAGTTTTTTTTTGATATGATAGCGAGGTCTGAGGGTCAGCAGCATTTCTTTTTGTGACAATCTCTCCAGCGAACTAAGGAGATCCTTTGCTGTTCCGGTTCGGACCATGTCTTTGCCGATTATATTTATCATCATGCCGATTTCAAATTTGCCGACTTCGTTTGCTTTCGTAATATCAAGCGCCCGAAAATACACCCTGTCAACATCATAAAGCGCTTTTAATATCTCAGATCCCCTGATTACCCGTTGATCGATATCGATGCCGAGAACATAGCCCGCCCCGGCGCTTCTGGCAAAAAAAGAATAATGCCCGAAGTTGCAGCCTATATCGACGACGGTCTTGCCTTCAAAGTCCAGGATCCCATTACTATCGCGGAGCCCGTCATCCGGGTCGGCGATACCGTCCGCCAGCAGTTTGTCACCATTAACAACCACAGGTTGCCAGATATTTTGCGCCCCGACTGTTTTAAGTATTTCTTTAAGTTCCTTTATTTTATCCACAGCTTCTATCCATATTCATTCAAGATCTACGCAACCCAACAATACGTTTTGTACGTTTTGGAATTTCTACAACTTTCTAATAGTACTGTCAATCCCCCTACCAGGGGACAAAAGGCAACGTCATTTATGGGTATAACTCGCTGAATCAGAGACATAATTTAATGTATCGGAATTTCTACAATTCCAGATATCGCTGATTGGTTGATTAGTTGATTGGTTAAGTGGTTGTAAATATGGATTTATCCCATATTTGCAAAATAATTGGACACTTCATGTTTTAACAGTCGTAACATTCTGAAATTATGACTATAATTTTTCTAATCAACCATTCAACCAGTAAACTAATCAACGAGGTCTAGATTAACGTATTATTACCATCATTGAGGAGGTAGTTATGAAAAAAACATTTATTGGACTGTTGATGATTTCTTTGTTTCTGGCTGTTGCGCAGGGAGCATTGGCAACAGACAAGACCTTCAAGCTGGCATTCATGCCGGGGATAGCCGATCCTTTCTACTTCACGATGGAGAAAGGCGCCCAGGCCAAGGCCAAAGAACTCGGGGTCGAACTCATCGTCGGCGAATACCCCAAGGCATGGGGTCCCGAATCCCAGGTCCCGATTCTCGAAGCACTGGCAGCACGTGGCGATATCGACCTGATCTTTACAGCCCCCACTTCGACGGAAGCGTTGATCCCGGTTTTGAAGAAGATTCATGACAGCGGCATCCCGGTCATCACCGTCGACACCTATCTCGGGGATGGCGATTACACCAAGCAAAGCAATTACAGCTTCCCCCTGGCTTTCATCGGGACCGACAACTATCTTGGCGGCAAAGTTGTCGCCGAAAGCCTGGCAAAGTTGATTGGCGGAAAAGGCAAGGTCATGATTCAGAACACCAACCCGGATGTTTCCAGCGTGGTCGGTCGGGGCAAGGGTTTCATCGACGGAATTAAAGGTACCCCTGGTATTAAGCTTGTCGCCCACGAATATTGCCTCGACAACCAGGAAAAAGCCCAGGCACAGGTGGGAGCCGTGTTGCAAAAGAACCAGGACCTGGCGGGTGTGTTCGGCGTTAACGTGTTCAGTGCCCAAGGCGCCTATCGAGCCATCGTCAATTCCGGTCTGACCGGGGCCGTCAAAATAGCCACATGGGATGCCACGGAGGATCTCATCAATGCGCTTAAAAAGGGCGAGGTGGACCTCGTTTTGGCCCAGAAACCGGCCGAGATCGGATCCTTGGCAGTCGAATGGGGGTATAAGTACCTAAAAGATGGGACTAAGATTCCGGATAAAAAGCTTGTGCCGGGCTTTTTCGTATTTACCAAAGACAATGTAAATGACCCGGATGCCCAGCAATACATATACTCCAAGTAGTTGTGCAGGGCGAAAAAATAAGTGCCGTCTCGTTGGGGACGGCACCTATTCCAAAGCGCCCGTACAATTTGGACATTTCCCGATTCATCCGACATGAAAAACCAAATCAATTTCAGGCACATCTTTTTGAAGAATTGGGTGTTGCTCTTCCTGCTCCTTCTGATCGTCTTGTTCAGCATCCTGGAGCCCTCTTTCTTCAGCACGCGCAATTTCAACAATATCCTGATCGCCTCTACCGCCATCCTGCTTTTGGCGACCGGCGAGACATTCGTGATCATTAGCGGCGGTATAGATCTTTCCGTGGGTTTTATCATGGGGTTTGTAGCCGTTAGTTCCGCCAAGGTCATGCAGTTTCTCTTCGCCAAAGGGGCAGGCTATCCCGAACTGGTCTGCATTGTTGCGGGCTGTCTGGCTGGGATGATGTTGGGGCTTATTCCGGGCTTGGTCAACGGATTCTTGGTGGCCCGCTTTCGCGTTCCGCCGTTTATCGCCACCTTGGGTATGTATGGCATTGCCAATGGTGTCGCTCTGAAGATTTGTGGCGGGTTTCCGGTATCCTTCCTGCCGCCCTTGACCGGAAAGATCGGTAATGGATACCTGGCTTACTATTCAAGCAAAAGCGGGCTTTCCCTCTTTCAAAAGCCGGTTTTTACGGAACGGGCCGATATTTTAGCCTTGGTTCGCCTGGTTCCGGTTTCGGTGATCATCGTCGCTGTTCTGCTCATTATCTTCGGGTTTATTTTGTCGAAAACCCGCTTCGGACAGCATACCTATGCCATCGGTGGCAATGTTGATGCCGCGATTCGTTCGGGAATCGATGTGCCCCGGCATCTGATCAAGACCTATGTTATTTCCTCCTTCCTGGCTTCCTGTGCCGGGGTACTGCTTGTCTTGCGCTTCACCATGGGCAATCATACCCAGTTCGGTGCTACATACGAACTATTTGCCATCGCATCCGTAGTCATCGGTGGCGCCAGCTTGATGGGTGGAAAGGGGACGATTTACGGTACCGTTATCGGTGTCCTGCTTTTAGGATCCCTCGAAATCGGCTTTGTCATGATCGGGATCGAAGTATTCTACCGCTATATTGCCGTGGGTAGCATTCTGATCTTTGCCGTACTCGTGGATCAGTTCTTTCCAGATATCATTCACAACCAATAAGAGTCAATTTTATGGATAACGGTTTACCTATTCCAGATCGCGATAGCACCCTCAATCTGTTCATTCGTATCGGTAGAAATTGGGCCGTTCTTTTTCTATTGATCGAAGTGGGGTTCTTCAGCTTGACCGGAACCGGCTATTTCTCACTGCGAAATTTCCAGAATATCCTTGTGGCCTCAACGACAGTCATGCTTCTGGCTGCGGGCCAGACCTTCGTGATCATCACCGGCGGGATTGATCTTTCGGTGGGGTTCATCGTCGGCTTTTCAGGGGTCATCTGCGCCAAAACCATGGTTGGTTTAGATGCCGCCGGGACGTCTCAGTTTTTATCGATCCCTATCGGCATTGCCGTGGCATTGATCTTCGGGTTCGTTCCCGGTTTGGTAAACGGGGTGTTGGTGGCAAAACTCAGGGTGCCCGCCTTCATCGCCACCTTTGGCATGTACGGGATTGCATACGGTGTGGCTGAAATCATTTCCGGGAATGTGCCCGTCCACAACCTGCCGCCGGCAGTCGGGTTCATCGGCAACGGCTATTTGCTCTATCATCTTCCGGGGAAATTGTCTCTATTTCGTCTGCCGGAAAATCTATCGCCGGAAGAACTCAAACAGGTTGTGGGCATCATTCCCAATGTGGTCATGATCGCATTGCTTTTGATTTTGGTATTTGCCTTTGTTCTTGCAAAAACACGCTTCGGGCAGCACACCTATGCTATCGGAGGGAACATGGAGGCCGCCAAGCGCGCAGGCATCAACGTCTCCCGGCATCTGATAAAAATATATATGATCTCCTCCTTTTTTGCCGCGTCAGCCGGGATTATTTACGTGATGAAGTTCGTGACCGGACGAGCAGACGCGGGCAGCGCCAGGATGCTGGATGCGGTATCGGCTGTCGTCATCGGAGGCGCCAGTTTATTCGGGGGCACGGGAACCATCCTCGGTACGGTTATCGGTGCCCTAATCATCGCCTGTCTGGAAATCGGGTTGGTCAATCTGGCGATCCCGACCTTTAACCTGTATATTGCCGTTGGAGCGATTCTCATATTCGCCGTACTGGTGGATCAGTTTTTCCCGGAGATAACCTATAAAAAATGATTGCTTGTGGATAATGCAGGAGCAAGATAGATGGACCCAATCTTAGAAGTCAGAAACATCACCAAAATATTCGGTGGATTGACGGCCGTTGACGATTTCAATATGCACTTGGCAGCCGGTGAAGTGGTCGGTCTCCTCGGTGACAACGGTGCCGGCAAATCCACCCTGATCAAAATGATCTCAGGCGTCTACCCTCCCACCAAGGGACAAATCTATTTCCAGGGAAGAGAGATTAAAATCCAAAATCCCATGGATGCCCTCAGCATGGGCATCGAGACGATATACCAGGATCTTGCTCTGGCTGAAAACCTGAACGTCTATTCGAACATCTTTCTTGGTCGAGAAAAGCTGAAAAAATCCTTCGGGCTGTTTAACATCCTGGACCACGACTATATGCTCGCGGAATCCAATACTGTTCTTAAAAGTCTCGATATCGAAATACCCTCGCTGAAAAATAAGATCGCGATGCTTTCCGGTGGGCAGCGGCAGGCCGTCGCCATATCGCGTTCCATCTACTGGGATGCGAAATTATTGATCATGGACGAACCCACGGCTGCCTTGGGTGTTGCCGAACAGCAGAAGGTGCTCGATCTGGTTCGAACCCTGAAAACCCAGAATGTCCCCGTGATCATAATCAGCCACCAGATGCACGATGTCTTTTCCGTTGCCGATCGTGTCGTGGTCATGCGCCGGGGCAAGAAGGCCGGTGAACGCATAGTCAAAGAGACCAATCCAGATGAAGTCGTCGGCCTGATTGTCGGCTCGGTGGAGGGTTAGGGCCGATAGTTTAGCTTGCCAGCGAGGTTATCAATCTGTCGCCGATATTGGTCGACAAAGGATTTGAGCCGACGGTATTTTGTCAACCTCCTGAACCTTGACTGCACGGTCGGAAGCTGCAGGTTTCCCTATGCGATTGTAAAATACGACATCGATGAGGACATTGCCATCAGGGATGAAAAAGGATTTATGCAAAAGATTGAGGTCGGCCAAACCGGGCTGCTGCTGGGTGAATTATCGGAATCA
>CALZJV010000447.1 GCA_945787595.1 uncultured Desulfobacterales bacterium
AACATCGAACGTCCAACATCGAACGTTGAATATTGATGACGCTACGCTTTATCGATTTTAACACAAGCGAACCGCAAAAGTTCGAAGAGTAGATTCGCTATGTTCAGTCTTTTCTTAAATTGACAGAATACATTATTCGATGTTGGACGTTCAATGTTCGATGTTCATTTTTAGTTAACCCATCGTATGAAACTAGCCATGGGCAACGTTTCTTTTTCGATTAGACCGGCCGTTTTTTTGGCCGGCGGCTGGGCTGACACCTGAAACCTGGCACCTGAAACCAGGAACAGATTTGTTCTATGGCAGAGCCAATGATCTCTTACCTGGCCCTGAGGACCAGGTTTTCGTTAACAAAATAAATGTAGTCTAAGGTACACGTGTTTCTTACAACGCTAGCTTTCAACGAAAGGGGAGGTGCAAGGTGAAAAGAATCAGTCTACTAACATTCGTTTTGGCGATCTGTCTATTTTTTACACCCGCGATCATGGCAGCCGATACCATTCCGGTCGGTGTTCCAATTCCAATGACCGGGTGGGCTGCCGGCTCAGGTGAAGACTATTTCAAGGGTATTAAAATGGCCATCGACGAGTTAAATGAATCGGGCGGCCTGCTGGGTAAACAGCTCGAAATTATCCGTTTCGACTCCAAGGGATTCGAGCCTGAAGTGGTCATGCAAGCGGCCGATTATCTGTGCGGACAAAAGAAGGTGGCCTCAGTTCAAGCCGGCTGGGCCGGATGGGGCCAGGATGTTCGGGCCTACGGCAAATACGATGCGCCCTTTTTTGCTGACGATGGCTCCCAGGCAGCGGTGGACGTGTTCAAAGAGGATCCTAAGAAGTATTACAACATCTATCAGACGACCGACGTCGGCGTCGAGCAGGCCAAGAGCATGTTTCGGGCACTGATGGCGCTGCCCTACGAATACCCCAATAAAAAGGTGGTGATCATCAACACCGACGATTCATGGGGTCTCGAGGTGGGAAACACGCTGCAGGCAAGCTTTAAAGAAACCGGCTGGAAAGTATCCAAACGGGAGACCGTGCCTTACGGCACAAACGAGTGGGGCGTTATTCTGTCCCAAATCCGCCGGATCAAGCCGGCCCTCATCCACATTGAAATCCCCAGTGGGCAGGAAAATATCACCTTCATCCAGCAGTTTCTTAAAAAGCCCACCAACGCCATCATCAGCCTGGGCTGGGGCATAACGCCTCGCGAGGTGGTGGGCGCCCTGGGTACATCCGCCGACGGTATTGTGGGTGAGATGCCTAGTGGACTGCCTGGACCCAAGGCCCCCAACCCGGCAGCACAAGCCTGGGTCGACAAGTTTGTGCGCATCAACAAGCATCAGGTTCCGGCCGGCGCCTGGATTGCCTACACTGCTGTTAAAGCTTGGGCCCATGCCGTCGAAAAAGTGGGTGATGCCTATAATTTCAAAGCCGTGAATGCCTATATTCAGAAAAACGGCTATGAGGGCGAGTTGGGACTTATCAAGTGGGATAAAAACAATGTACTGCGTGCTCAAGCGGGTGCTCCGGTGGTGCACTATCAGGTTCAAGGCGGGGAGTTGCAGCCGATCTATACCGATCCGCCGCTGACACCATATCCAAATTCCACATTCAAGGTGCCGCGCTGGATCAAAAAGTAATACTTCAAAACCAACTTCGATCTGAGTTGGGGATTGCTCCCTTGGCCGGTTCGTCTGTGGCAGACAACCGGTGGGGGTGGAGGGGGCAATCTCCATAATCGCTAAGTTGTTTTTACGCCGGGAGACGGAGGATGGTTAGTAACTTTTTATTTTAAATAATAGAAACTTGATCCACCAACAATTTTGCTGCTCTCTATTTCGGTTCTTCCACGCTTTAAACCTCAACCGCCCCTTCTCTAAGAAATACAGAGATAAGCCCGGAAGTGCTGCACCATCTACCTGACCCAGTCCAAAACAAAGGAGGTAAATTATGTCCAAATTATTTTTTCTAACTCCGGTATTCGTTGGTCTGATGGCTTTTGAAGCGGCAGCACAGGGAAGCTTTCAAACGGATATTCTCAAGACATCCCAGGGCGATCTAGAGATCACTTTCATCGGCCACGGTTCTTTGATGTTTACCTTTAACGGCAAGGTGATTCATGTCGATCCCTTCTCCAAATTGGCCGAATATTCCAAATTGCCCAAAGCCGATATGTTGCTGATCACCCATGAGCATCGTGACCACCTCGATCCAAAAGCAGTGGAGGCTATACGTACGGATAAAACCGTTCTGGTTTTAACCAAAACTTGTGCCGCCAGCCTGAAAGGCGGCATCATCATGGAAAATGGTGATACCAAAACTGTGGGTGGTTTGAAAATTGAGGCTGTGCCGGCTTACAACCTCGTCCATATGCGAAGCGAGGGGGTTCCCTTCCACCCCAAGGGAATCGGAAACGGTTATCTGATTACTTTCGGTGATAAAAGAGTTTATGTGGCCGGTGATACGGAAAACATTCCGGAAATGAAAAAACTGAAAAGCATTGACTGCGCCTTCCTGCCGATGAACCTGCCCTATACGATGAACCCGGAAATGGTGGCTGACGCCGCTAAGGCTTTCAAGCCGAAAATCCTTTATCCGTATCATTTCGGTGACACGGATACATCAAATATAGAGCAACTGATGAAGGATACCCAGGATGTTGAAATACGCATTCGTATGATGAAGTAGCGCTGTATACCGAGCCGGATATAGCTGGGTATACTATATCGGCGCAAAGAACACCTGAGTGATGATCACAAGGCACGAATATCGGCATCATCCTGGTTTGCTGCGGCTATGTGCTTAAAAAACATACCACAATTTGAAACCGGGGCAAAAAAATTTCAATGGCTCCCTATCCGTGGTTTTCCTGATACGATTCTCTTATCGCAGATTTGTGAATGGCTGTGATATTTAGCAGCGACAACAGGGTGGAATATGAAAAATTGGATTTGACAACTTTAACTTAAATCGAAGCTAACGTTCGGAGTTTTCACCCTGATAATTCTTGAGATATCCAGCCAAAAAGTGAAAATATCATCCTGCTCAAAAACCTGCGATATGTCTGACGTAGGTGGCCACTAATTCTATCGTTTTTGCCAGTCATTGAATTCAGCGGGGCGAAGGCGGTAGCGGGCGAAGTTTCCCTCGTGCAATGCGTCTATTTCTTCTTTAGTGATCTTGAGAAATTGTTCACGGTCATTCTCCGGTACCATGTCCCTGGCTAAACGCAAAAGGACTTCTCCTGTATCAATCGCATTTCCCCGGCCAACCTGCCGGATTGCCTCACCGACGCAATCGATCAAAGCTTTCCGGTAGCGCAACCGAAATGTATCGGGCTCCTTCAAAGTATGCCGTATTACCTGATAACGATTGCACGACCGTTCATAGGTCCATACAAATACGTCCCTCATAAGCTCAATACGGTTTAGTTCGTAAACACCCAGAAGTCCATTGATATAAAGGTCTTCCGGTACATCCATGAAGGACAGGGGGCACAGGTTGTGGTGAATGAACGGAATATTCGCCGCCAGCCGCGAAACCCGTTTATTGACATCCTCAAAAGGTTGGAGATAAGGCAGGTGTAATGTGACAAAAAATGCCTGTTCGAATGGATCGGAAATGACAACCGCAGTATCCAATATTTGACCGAAGATTTCATCGATGAGTTGCGGCACTGCCAGTGGTTCGTAGACAGACTTCCCGATACCAACAGGGATAGCGCGCAGTCGCCCTGATGCTGACGGATTACCCAGTAAATTATCGGAGAGCAGGGCATGAAGATTAAGAATGGTTCGTCGATCAAACCCGATTTCATCAACCGCATCTACGAGGAACTCGATAGCCGCTTTGTGATTGAGCACCATCTGGGTCTCGAAGGGTGTTTTTCCGGGCGCTGCTTCCCCGAATGCGATGAGCCTTTCGGTTTCAAGGAGCGAGTAGGTATTTCCTTCCAGGCGGCTTGACGCCCAGGAAAGATCGATCAAAAGCCTGTCAAGAATTTGCCGAATGTAAGTTCCTGCAGCATAGTCGATACCGATACGCCGGCCAATATCCATTAAGTGATTACGTATTGCCGCCGGCAAGTACCAGGTTACATTCGGCTGATAACTGTCGATGAATTCTCTCTGGTAACTAACCGGCTGGCGGGCAGATAAAGGCCGGGAAATCCGATTCTGTATTTCTTGCGCAGCCATGGAAAGGAAGATACCATCATTGGCTTCAGTCGATTTTTCGGTGGTGACGATGGGCAGATAAAGCGTGGCCCGTCCCGCACCGGCAATCAGGATCCTTCCTGATTTTTCAAGCCGGGCCAACCGTCGCTGTAAAGTACGGCGATTGAAGGATAGGCCCTGATCCGCGAGGGCCTTCTCTATTTCCCCAATCCGCCATCCGTCATGTCGGTCGGCAAGCAGGTTTTCAATGGGGTATAGATCATTATCTGAGATATATTTTGGCATTTTTTTGTCGCGAAATTAGTTTTTAGCGACAAAATAGCCTTTTATTTGTCGTGAGTCAAGCTTTTATGACACATTAACTGTCACAATAATGTGGTTCGCGGGTTAAAACGATTAAAATATCTGCATGCATAGCAGGAAGCAATCAGGATGGAACAGTTGGCGTTCTCACCCTGATGATTACTGAGATAGCCGGCCAAATAGTGAAAATATCATCCACCTCAAAAACCGGTGATATGTCTGACTGACCGGGAAGGATTTTAACATTATCGGGGAGATCCGAGGTGAGGTATTAGGTCCAGAATATCGGAGTTTAAAGTCAGCAATGGTTGGCCGACAGCCCCTCCAGTATTGCTTCCGGCAGGCGATTACGGTTAGCATGGGTCACTTCCAACAGGTGGATATCTAACCGTTGTTTGATTCCCCGGATGAAATCATTCCCTTTCAAGGGAATGGTGGCAAGCACCTGTTTGTCGGCGTTCAAAGCATCGCAGACAAGATTCCGAAAACGGTTTGAAAAAAGCTCCATTTTTCCGATTTCATCGATCACAATCAATTCTACATCCGGATTCAGCAGGTCCAATGTCGCCAGAAACTCCTCGAATCCATCTTTATCCACCCCGTATCTGCCTACCCGATGCCGGCTATCGATTTCCACGTGAGCCAGGGTTCGGTACCCTCCATTCAAACCCTGCAGTTCAAAGCCCAGGCGAGACCCCGCGCTTCGAATTTCGGAGGTGCAAAAACCGGCCATGTTGATCGATCCCATCCTCTTGATGATCTTCTGAACAAGCGTTGTCTTTCCCATCCCGGGCTTCCCCGTAATCAATGTCTTGGCATATCTCAATCGCATCGAGTAATTTTCTTAAATATCCTATTAATTTAGAGTGCGCTCATGTGGATAAAAACGCCCAGATTCCCAAGCCTTATGTTTTGCAAACCAGTAGATTGCACTTTCTTGTAAGCTTCCACCATTTCTTTCGTATTGGGTCTCCTGAAGTCCTTCATCTGATGTTCCGGGAAAAAGGCCAGTATGGTAAAGGGGATCGCTGGATCAACCTCTGACAGCACCCGGGCAATTCTTTCCAGTTCATCGCTTTCTATAAGGTTCGGAATATAGAGAGACAAAACTTCCAGGGTAAATCCCCGCTTGAGAATTTCCTCAGGAAGTCTTAAGATATGCGCGTTGGAACATCCTGTCAGCCATTTATGTTTCTCGGCATCGTGAGCCTTAATGTCTAACCAGAAGGCATCCACACCGGCGGCCTGGAGACGATCAAGGTTTTGAGGTGTGAGGCCGTATCCATTGGTTTCAATCAGGACCCAGAGGTTGGTTTGGGCTTTGATAAGATGCGTGCATTCCTCGTAAAATTCGGGACGGCAGGTAAGGTCGCCGCCTGTGAACGCGACTATGTTCCTGGCGGGGCCGAAACCCTGGGGGCTGATCAGGATGGCCTCTGGTTCGAGGACACCGGGACAAGTGCTTGGCCGCCGTCCGCGCGTGACGCAGCTCCCGCAACATCGGCAAGTCTCCTGCGCATGCCAGGCGGTCGCCCTTTCCCGTGGCTCCTCAAAGTTGACCAGCTTTTCGTATTCCATGCTTTTTTTCAGGATGTCCTCAGGTGTGTACCAGGACCCATCCTGTACTTTGCTGAAATACCATGAGTGACATTTTCGGCAGGAGAAATTGCACCCGGATTGATATATGGAGAGATAGTTTTCAGGCCGTGAGAGGTGAACGGAGGTGATCAGACGGTATACATCCCCATTTTCATATCTTAAGGTTGCCTGACATGCAGGCTGTTTCTTTCCGTCTACCTTGACCAGGCAGCTTCCAGGCGGGAGGCCCTGTTTTTTGAGCTGGCATTTTAGTGTTTCCATTTTTTCTTAAGGATAACACAGTAACCTTTTCGTTCTCAAATAGTTTGTTTTCGGGTTGAACGAATTTTGTTTTCTCTCTGACACTGACAATTTCTGAGATAGCCTACCAAATGGTGAAAATATCACCCATCTTAAAAATTTGTGATATGTCTGACATCCGCCTTTGCCTTTGTTTGCTGGTATCTATGAAGAACTGGCAGACCCATCTTTGCTGGAAACATTCGATATTTCAGCAATAGAATCGAAGATTCTATCCAGAATATACAAAAAGCCGCATACCATATCTTGAGTGCGACTTTTTTTGATTAGTGTAACTAATATTCAATGAAATCAAATTATTGCAAGGATTTGATTGAGGTATGAAATCTACACTTGCTGCAGAATATAGATTGGGTAGGTGAAATACACAATTCTCGCGACTTTTAGGTTTGTCAAGAAAACCTAAAATATCATTGATACCGCACCTGCGTACGGGGAAGCTGAAGTGCGTTTGGGGCCATGGATGAAGAAATATCGAGATCAATTCTTCCTTGCAACTAAGACAAGTGAGCAAACATACCAGGGTTCAAAGGACCAATTTCATCGTTCGCTGGACAGACTGCAGGTGGACAGCGTTGATTTGATTCAATTCCACAACCTGACGGATGCGATCGCCCGTGAGACCATATTTAGGCCCGGTGGGGCACTTGAATTTATGATTGAGGCAAAAGAATTTATCACTTACCATATTGGGGAATCCTAAACTGATTTTTCCGGGCTTTATCCATTTTTTACAGATACCAAATATTGGGGTGGTTGAAATTTTCCTG
>CALZJV010000448.1 GCA_945787595.1 uncultured Desulfobacterales bacterium
GACTCGGCCATGATCATGCGGATCAAATATAAAACCGCACCCGGCCAACAATTCATGATCCGAAAAGAAGTTTATCGGTTAATGCAGGAAGCCTTCCAAGAAGCAGGCATCGAGTTTGCCCATCGCAACGTTACGGTTTACATGCCGCCGGAAACTGATGAAACCGAGCCCGGCGCGCAACCCGACCAAGAAGCAGAGGCAGGCGACACATCCGATCAAAAACTGACTGAGAAAGTCGCTGCCGCTGCGGCCATCGCAGTGGCGCAGGCTGAAGCTGACGAACAGAAACCGAAATAATAGTCATACTTGAAGAATAGCAGATCGGAAGACCAGGGGACATTTACGGCTCCTGCTTGAGCATAATGACAATCTCATTAACGCAAACAATCTCCATCTGGATAACCAAATCAGGTTTTGCTGTCAACCTCAATCCTTGACGCCTTGGCCATCTCGGCGATTTCGGGAAGTGCCCGTTTCATCTGTCTCAAGGCCTGGCGGATGCGATGTTCGTTCTCCACCAGGGCCATTCGCAGATACCCTTCACCTTCTTCGCCAAATCCCACGCCAGGAGCGACGGCCACATTGGCTTTCTGTATTAATTGAAGGGTAAAATCCATTGATCCCATCCTCGCCAGATGATCCGGCAGCTTCACCCAGACGAACATGCCTGCCCGGGGTTTGTTCAGTTCCCATCCCATGCGCTCCAGTCCTTCATAAAGGATATCCCGTCGTTGCTGGTACTTTTGAACTTGCAGCGTCACTTCTTCGTCACAGTGTCTTAACGCTACAATGCCGGCCACCTGGATGGCCGAAAAAATGCCGTAGTCGTAGTAGCCTTTGATTTTGGCCAAGGCCTCGATGATTCTTCGGTTGCCGGCACAGTACCCGAGACGCCAGCCAGCCATGTTGTAAGTCTTGGAAAACGAACCGAATTCCACGCCGACCTCCTTGGCCCCGGGAGCTTCCAGAAAGCTCGGGGGATGGTAGCCATCAAAAGCGATCTTGGAATAGGCAAAGTCATGCACAATCATGAATTTAAATCTTTTGGCAAGGGCCACAATCTCGCTGAACAGGTCCACCGTGGCAACCGCGGCCGTGGGATTATGGGGGTAGTTGAGAATTAAAACTCTTGGCCGTGGAAGCACATTTTCACACATTTGGACGATTCGATCCGGAAAGGATGTTTGCCCGTCCAATGGTGTCCGGATGACACTGCCTCCGGCAATAATTACGGCGTAAATGTGGACGGGAAAGGCCGGCGCCGGTACCAAAACCGTATCTCCCGGGCCAACCAAAGCCAGACTAAGATGGGATATGCCTTCCTTCGAGCCGATGGTACAAATGACTTCGGAATCGTAGTCTAAATTCACGCCATAATCCTTTTGGTAGGACTGTGCGATTTCGCGGCGTAAATTGCGCAGTCCGTCGGCCGCCGGATAGCGATGGGTTTTGGGATCTTGCGCTACATCGCATAGTTTCTGAATTACAGCTTCAGGCGCCGGGTCGATGGGGTTTCCCATGCCTAAGTCGATGACATCATCGCCTTGCCAGCGTTTCTCCTGCTTCATTTTGTTGACCATGCCGAACAAATAAGGCGGCAATTGCTCCATTCTGCGCGAGAAGCGAATTGTTTCTTCAGCCATCGTGATATCCTCCTTTAGAACTCATTATTCCAATATTCCCGTATTCTAACAACCCCTTAGAATGGTTGCCGGCAAAAGCCCATTTTGTCTGACCTGGCTCTCCGGTCCGCAGGGTCTGCGAGTTGGAGGCCCAAAGGATCCGGTTTTCCAGGACGAAACAAAAAAAAGCCCCGCGCCGTTTCCGGCTCGGGGCAAAAAAAAACACCACGGACCGGTTTCACCAGCCCGTGGCGTTGGTTGCTGTGTTAGCGGCTTTACTCGCCGTCAACCGTCACCAGGGCTGGGATCCTATCGGCGGCCGCGGCGGCGTTATTTATAAACCCTGAATGGTTCATGAATGATCTTCCTCACAGTGCATTCGCTATTCTTGTATCTAATTCATTTAGCTTAAATGAGGGCGCCTGTCAACTTTAAAAATTCGACAATAAATGGAAATTATTAAATTTGACCAGTGTTCGCTCCGATTTGGGTGAAACGGACCAAGACGGCCTGCAGATCGGATGACATCGTGCCAAGTTATTTTACTAGCGTTTCTAAACTGAGCACACATATTTGGAAGTCAATCGGGATTTAAAGGTTCAATCGGCCGCGGACGGCCATCCGACATCGCGATGCGGCTCAAATCGGTGTCCCGGTCAGTTCGCGCCGTAATGTCGTGATCGATGAACTGGCCCAAATACGTAAAAACCGCCGGCATGGTAGATTCCAAGGCGGGATCGGTGCCAGGTTCACCCATTGCATCGCCCAATTGCAGCAAGGCATCCTCGGTCCTCTCCGCAACTGGCAAAAGGCATTCCGGAGATTTCGATAGATGTTCAAACATATTTTGTTGTCAAATGACCACAGCAGTTTTTTGAAGCCTTCTTTTTAAAATCCACCGTGTCATAATTTTGCCTTTCGTTTTAAATGGCCGCATGTTCCAAATCTGCCAGCCATTTTCTCAGCGCATTTACCGGGTCGACAAGGTACGCAGCCGAGATATGGGAGGACGGGACTGGGGCGATCCATTGCAAAGCCTATCGGTAATGCTATGGCTGCTGAATCACGGTTAACTGCACCCCGAAGAAAGGAGGACTTCATGCCATCCATCTGCCCCGGAAATTGACCGAGGATTTAAATTATGATATCGGATATGATAACGAACCATTATCTATTCTTGCCATGTTGTTTATGCAACATTGGTGTTGCCAAGAAGTATTATTCAGATAAGAAACCGGGTAAAACCTGTTCGAATGCGAGCCATACCGATTTTGATGTGGAGACAAATCAGAAATGCCGATACAGCCAAAAACAACGCTACTGGCCATCCGTCATGGAGAGACTGTATGGAATGAAGAAAGACGCTACCAGGGACATGGAGACAGCGCGCTTACAGAAGCCGGGCGCAATCAAGTTGCAGCTCTCGGCCGCCGGATGAAAAAAATTCGATTCGACACCCTGATCAGCAGCGATCTGGGGCGAACACAGGAAACGGCATCGATAATTGCTGATCACACGGGTCATTTGGTGGAAATTGACGGCCGCCTGAGGGAAAGAAATTACGGCGTTCTTGAGGGTTTAACCGTCCATGAAATAAAAGCCAGACATTCAGAGGTCTTCGATCAATTGAATAGCGATGATCCGGACTATATCATTCCGGAGGGGGAAAGCCATCGGCAGCATTATCAGCGCAACATTACCTTTATTGAAGAATTACTAGCCAAGAGATCCGGTGAGACAGTTGCCCTCGTAGCTCATGGGGGGGTTCTTGACAGTTTTTTTCGCTACGTTGCACACCTGTCGCTCGATCAACCACGTTGCTTCATCACATCAAATGCCAGCCTCACGATCATTGCCCACGGCGACTTTTACGGCACCGCTCGCTGGGTAATCGAGACATGGGGCGATGTTGGGCATTTAGATGGAATCGGCCAAACTCCCGGTAACAGATAATTGGGTTAGATTTTTTGGTAATGAAGCTTACCGACAAGGTCGCCAAAGGATTGAATCGATAATCATCAACCGCATATACACCCAACCTTGTTGTTTTAGCGTTAATCTCTTTTTGGGTCGAATTCCCCGCAGCTTGCTGCGGTAGAATCGATAAAATCAATTGAATGATATTCCACGGCTTGCCGCGGGGCAGTTCATTAAAAATCGGTTCTATCATGGCCTATGCTTCAGGTGAATTGTCTCATTTGTTATTAAACCACGGTTACATTCCTTTTTGACAACCCTATCGAAATGGCGGAATAAACCATTAATTTAGCTTATTTTGCTACTAAATGGTTAAATGCGTCACGACATAAAATTTCCTTAAATCTCATAATTATAAATTGTTTCAAATAGTTATTCCAAATTGCATGATTGGCATGGTACGTGCTCAAGTAGCAGGTAGAAATGATAATAAAAGGAGGTACTACCATGGGCATATTCACACGATTTCGAGACATTGTCGGTTCCAACATCAACTCCATGCTCGATCGGGCGGAAGACCCGGAAAAACTGATTAAGCTGATGATCCAGGAAATGGAAGATACATTGATCGAGCTCAAAGCCGCCTGTGCCGGGGTGATGGCAGGCAACAAAAAAGTTGAACGCCAGTTGCAGGGACTCGGTAAACGCATCGATTATTGGGACGACAAGGCCAACCTGGCCGTTAATAAGGGCCGTGACGATCTGGCCAGAGAAGCGCTGCTTGAGAAACGTCGCTATTCCCAGAGGGCAGAATCGCTTGCCAATGAATTAACCGAGCACCACGCATTGCTGGAGCAATACAAGGACGACATCCGGCAGCTTGAAGATAAATTAAAAACTGCGCGTGAGAAAGAGCGGTTCCTTGTGCAGCGCCATGTCCATGCGGCCCGCAAAAAGCGAGCCCAGGAAGAAATGCGGCGAATGGATAGCGTCGACGCAATCTTTAAATTTGAAGAGCTTGAAAACCGAATCGATCAGATGGAAGCTGAAGCCGACCTGGTAAATTTCGGTCGTAAACCGACCTTAGAGGACGAGTTGGAAAGACTTTCGCTGGATGACGAGATTGAAAATCAGTTAACAGCACTAAAGAAATCCTCCATTGGCAAAATGGAAGAACGCGTCGAAGTCTTGGAAACCATCATGACCGACAATGAAAGAGAGGGAACGAACCATGAGCAAATTTAACAGGATGTCCAGACGGGGACTATACCGCTCTCGGCACGGTGTTATATTGGGTGTGTGCCGGGGATTGGCCGACTATTTTGATTTTTCGGTGTTCTGGATTCGAGCAATTGCCGTCTCACTGTTTATTTTTACCGGTTTTTGGCCGGTGGTCGGCATCTATATACTGGCCGCACTTTTGATGAAACCGGGACCGGCGAAGTATGTTGATAGCGGATCAAATCACAAAGGCAGCAGCCGGTATCGCTGCACGAGAAATGACACTGCGGAGCGTCTGAAACGGAAATGGAAACATCTGGAAAAGCGGATTCGCGGAATGGAAGACAAAGTAACCTCGCGGGAATTTGATTGGCACAGCCGTTTTCATGGATAAGGAGGTTCAGGGGTTCAGAGTTCAAAGTTCAAATGAATGTTTGATATGAGCGCCGCCGCTGGCCTGAAAAGCGGCCAGTCTAATCGAGAAAGAAACTTTGGCTTTGGCTAGTTTCCTATTAAGGATTAACTAAAAAATGAACATCGAACATCGAACATCGAACGTCCAACATCGAATAATGTATTCTGTCAATTTTAAAAAAAAGACTGCGGTTTGCTTGTTTTAAAATCGATAAAGCGTAGCGTCATCAATATTCAACGTTCGATGTTGGACGTTCGATGTTCGACGTTCAAGGCCTTTAGTCCACCTCTGGAGGATTTACTGTTCCGCCCAGGCGAAGTTTCATATAAGCGCCGCCGCGAGCGTCCAGCCAAATCGAAAAAGAAGCTTCATTGGAACCTAATAAATTTAATAATGGCAATTTATGAGATTTTGATTGTGGGAGCGGCTTCCAGCCGCGATTATGCAATGACAGCTATAAAGCGACTTTTTTTCGCGGCTGGAAGCCGCTCCCACGAGAAATTGATGTAAATTTGATGACATTGAACCTCGATTTATTGAAGTTTCATAAGAGAGGGTTTAACGCTTGGGTTTTCAGATGGCATTTTTGCATCATAAGTTTTAGGCCTTTAGACTGGAGGAGGAATAAATGCAGATACACAATTTTTATACGGATCCGGTTCCTTCGGTTCGCAACCCGCTCGATAGTATTGTGTTGAGCCCTCATACGATAAAATCAAATGATTTCAGCCTGATAAGTATGATGGAAGATAGCTGTGATTATCAAACACTTCTTCCCTCCATCTCCAGCTGCGAATATTATGACCGCAAGGCCTGCAAGCAGTCGAAATCACTGCCAAAGTGTATTTGGGCAAAATGCTATCGATTGATCAAAAATATCTTGATTGTTGGGAGGGCTTATGAGTGCTTCTTACTGGAAAATGGTCGGCGAGAACATCGCCAGAGGATTGGGTGAGAAAACAATTCGACGGCTGGGTACCAGTGGAAAAGTGCTGGGTCGAACAGGTGCCGTGGTGGGCATCGGCTTCCTGGTTTACGAATTGTATTCAAATTATAAGGAAAACATTGAAAATGAGCCGGCCTACCGGGAAATGATGATCCTTCAGGCAGAACTGGAAAAATGGACCAGTGCCATCTCATGTATCGGCAGGGAACCGGCTGTGGGAAAGGAGTATGGTTCCTTGGATGAAGGGGGTGCCATCAATGCTTTATACCGCAAAAAGGTATTAATTGGTGAAGGTTTTCGCGACGCAAATCCCAAAGAGGCGTATGCTTTGATTGGAAGATCCATGAATTATATTCGCCGGACTGAAAATCTTTTGGGAGATGCGACCTTCGACGAAAAAAAGAACGCCCTTGTTTCACAGTTAAGAAAATTACAGCTACAAGTAACTGACGCCCATGCTTACCGGCCAATTCAAAACAAACTGGCCCAAATTGTGGATGAGATCAGACCTATCGCTGGGGGATATACAACACGGGTCTATGACTGCAGCCGGGAGATTCAAAAGACTCTGGGATCAAATGCAGCCTGGGCTGCCATCTCGATGACCACGCTGGGTCTGGTGAAGAAGCCGCTGAAGTAGTTAGCTTCCATCCATAAATGGTCTTTTTGCCCAATTTCGGCGTCAATCGGCGCGTTATCCAGTATATTCTTGCCTGAAAAGAACTCGTTGTATCAATTACCCTTGAAAATATGCCATTCGATTCATGGCTTAGTGATTCGATTCGCAGTTACATTTACATATAATTATTGACCAATTCAATATAATAGCTTACTCAGCACTAAGAGCTCACTCAAAAAATAGCTCCACATAGGGGGTTAACATGAAAAATCGAATTCTTTTGGTCTTATGGAGTTCCCTATCAATATGGATATTTTCGTCTGCTTTGGTTTCAGCCGGATTTCAAGATATCCTCAAAGGGGCGCAAAAAGTCCTTGGTACATCTGACTCGATTTCAGATTCAGAAATCGTTGAAGGGCTCAAACAGGCACTCGAAATCGGCACCGGCAAAGCGGTGGATCTGGTATCGAAACAGGGCGGTTACTATGACAATCCGGCAATAAAAATTCCGCTTCCAGGGTCGGTTCAAAAAGCTGAAAAATTGCTGAGAGGTGCGGGAATGGGATCAAAGGTCGACGCTTTTGAATTGAGTATGAACAATGCAGCCGAACGCGCAGCACCGGAAGCGAAGTCGATTTTCTTGGATGCAATCAAACAAATGAAAATCGACGATGCCAAAAAGATTTTAAACGGGGGGGATGATGAGGCCACCCTTTTTTTTAAGGATAAGACATATGCGCGGCTTCAGGAAATATTCGAACCGACTGTTAAAGAGTCCATGGGAGAAGTTGGTGTAACACGAACCTTCCAGGATTTAAATGCAAAAGTAGAACAAATACCCTTTGCAGACAGCTTCAACTTCGACCTAGACAAATATGTCACCGATGGTGCTTTGAACGGTCTCTTCCAGATGCTGGCAGAAGAAGAAAAAAAGATTCGCTCGGATCCGACCGCGCGCGTTACCGACCTATTAAAAAAGGTTTTCGGCAATTGATAGGCCTTTACCGGCTTTTTTCTGACAACATGTTGTAAGGAACGTAAGGTGTCAGGTTTCAGGTGTCAGTGAAAGCAGGTTAGATGCTGAATCCTTTTATGAAACTACGCCAGAATGCCACGCTTTCTTTTTCGATTAGGCCGGCCGTTTTTTTTGGTCGGCGGCGGGACTGACACCCGAAACCTTGTATGAAACTTCATCAGAATTGCGTAGGGTCGGCCACCGTGCCGACCATATCCTGGCGGGCACGGTGGCCCGCCCTACATCGCCAAAGTTTCTTTTTCGATTAGACCGGCCGTTTTTTGGCCGGCGGCTGGGCTGACACCTATATAAATTATCGGTGTGCTTGCTACCCTTAGGGGCCACTTTTTCCGAGTGTAGTCCCGGAAAAAGGATAGATTTTAGCTCATTTTTTCCAACATAGTTCTCAACCCCAAACTATCAGGAAACCTAAATTATGCAACCGATTTCAATCGGCTTCGACGGTATGACCCTTGAGGATCTAACGGCAATCGCCAGGGAGGACGCCGAGGCCAAACTCACCGATGGTGCGGGAAAAAGAATTCGTGAAACCCGTGGGCTGGTTGAGAGGTGGGTTGACGATGAAAAAACGATTTACGGGATTACTACCGGATTCGGTGCCTTAAGTGACGTTGCCATCTCAAAAAAAGACACCCGGCTTCTTCAGGAAAAAATTCTCATGAGTCATTCCGCCGGTGTGGGTAAACCGCTGGATGAAGAGATTGTTCGCGCGGTGATGGCTTTACGGATTAAGGACCTGGCAAGGGGACATTCCGGTATTCGTCTCGAAACCGTTCAACACCTGGTGACGTTGCTTAATCGAGGCGTTTGCCCGGTAATGCCGGAAAAAGGGTCCGTAGGGGCCAGCGGGGACCTGGCTCCTTTGGCACACCTTGCACTTGTTTTGCTCGGACTGGGTGAAGCTTTCTTCAAAGGTCAGAGAATGTCCGGTGAACAGGTTCTTCGCATCTGCGGTTTAAAACCCCTTAAGCTGGGATCAGGAGAGGGGCTGGCGCTGGTAAACGGCACCCAGGTGATGACCGCCATTGGCGCGCTCGCGATTTTTGATGCGATCCGGCTTTGCAAAATGACCGATATTGCGGCGGCCATGAGCCTGGAAGTTCTGATGGGAAGTCGAACCGAGTTTGATAAGAGAATCCATCAAATAAGACCTCATCCGGGCCAGGCAGCCGTCGCCGCCAACATGGAACGTATGATCTCAAGCAGTGAGATTATCACCTCTCACCAGGACTGCTCCCGAATTCAGGATGCCTATACTTTACGGTGTTCACCCCAGGTGCACGGCGCCACCAAAGATGCGGTTAATTATTGCCGCACCGCAATCGAAACGGAAATGAACTCATCGACCAATAACCCGCTTATATTTTCCGAATCCCGCGATTTTTTGCTGGGCGGCAACTTCCACGGACAACCGGTGGCCCTGGCCCTGGATTTTCTCAGTATGGCGGTTTCAGAACTGGCCAATATTTCTGAACGACGGATCGAAAGGCTGGTAAATCCGAAACTGAGTGGACTGCCGGCCTTTCTGGTCAGTGACGGCGGCCTTAATTCGGGATTCATGATCGCCCAATATACGGCGGCAGCGCTTGTTTCCGAAAATAAAGTGCTCTGCCATCCCGCCAGTGTAGATTCCATTCCCACCTCAGCCAACAAAGAAGATCACGTTTCCATGGGAACCATCTCAGCCCGACAGTGTCGAGAAATTATTGAAAATACAGAGAATGTGATTGCCATCGAGCTTTTGTGCGCCGCCCAGGCCCTGGATTTGTTTACCAACCTGAAACCCGGTGAGGGAACCCTGGAAGCCTATCGTGTGATCCGCAAGACAATATCCCATCTGGAGAAAGACCGTATTCTGTCCCAGGA
>CALZJV010000449.1 GCA_945787595.1 uncultured Desulfobacterales bacterium
CAACAAAGTTGGAATTATCAGGGACTGCTAAATTTTGTGATATCATCAAGCCCAGTTCTTGAGACCAGAGTTGTGATTGCTGCTATATATATTGACAATTGACAGCCTTCAAAACTGTCAGATATACGTATCATATCATCATACATTTCGATAACGGTCGAATTGCAGAGAATGGCAAGTTCCCCAATAATTGAAATACCCCGCCAGTATCCCGCCTATCTCACGAGTACCCCGCCGGTTTTAATAAAAAACATACCCCGCCATTCTGAGCCTATACGCAGTGCGGGTATTTTTTTGTATTACACACTGTCTGAAATGTTCATATCTCAACTATCCTCACCCTGGAAGACCGGGACATCGTGCACATCGTGCATAGAGATTCAAGAAACACTTATTCCCAGGCTATGCACGTTGTGCACGAACGTCCCGGTTATCAAGTATGCTACCTCCGGTTAGAAATGGACCCACCTTCCGCCGGAAAACGGACCCACCTTAACGGATATTGTCGATAATATCACATCATCAATCCAACGGACCCAGCAATTCCCTCAACAAGTTTTTCATCAAAATGTATTTTACAAAAGAATGCCCTCGTTATACCAAGTTTTTGGAAAGTCTATAACAAACAAGAAAGGTAAAACGAGGGCATGATGGATTTTATAAACAAGATAAGCGAACATTTAGCTTTTTTATAATTCAAATACAACCTTTTTTTCGATACTGCCCGGATTGGTACCGAGGCGGTGAGGTGCGTTGTATTGTTGCCCGATACTATTGGGCTATCCGTTTTGTGATAAAGCAAAAGTCTGAATTAAAAAATTATCTGACTAGCTGCCGACACTGTCAGATCCTATTTTTTACCCACCCGCGCAATACCCGCCGAAACGATCTTTTATGTCCGTTTGGATGTCGAGAAGCCCGCCGCAAGCAAAAATCCACGGAAAGAAGTGTCGCCTATTATCGTGACAAAGAGGGCAAAGATAAAAAGAAAGAGTTGAACAAACGTCGAAATCAGGTAAAGGACATCCCCGCTTCGACAACCGATAGGTCTGTCGGCAATAAGGTCGAAGCTGATCGAAGGATTCTTCTTTCGCATATTCAGGTGGTCATCAGCCTCATTGAAGGTCACTGGGTGGAATTGAAAAATATCAAGGCCCTTATTGCGAAAATATTGAGACAACACAGCATCGACTTAAAGAAAAATCTATTTTATCAATATCAAGTGCCTCCGTAACAGGCAAAAACGAGGGAACAAATAAGTGGATCTGTTCTCGTATCGCAGAGGTTGGCAGTCATGAGCGAATATATGATGATTCCGATTGATAAAATCGGACAACGCTACAGTGAGTTGCGCATCATCGATCCGGGGGCCGAGACGGCTATGGTGCGATCGATGCAGTTTTACGGGCAGATGACGCCGGTGGTGGTTTGCCAAACGGAAAGACGCCCTGAGATGATCGATGGTTTTAAACGGTTACGGGCGGGGATCAAGCTGGATTTTACTCAACTTAGCGCGAGGATTTTTCCGGGACGGATTCGTGCGGCCAAGGCCGCCATGATCCAGCTCAATATACAGGCCCGAACGATATCGGATCTGGAAAAAGCAATGGTGATCCGTTCGCTGCACCGCGACGACGGTTTGACCCAGGTGGAGATTGCAGCGCTTTTAGGTCGTCACAAAAGTTGGGTATGTCGGCGGCTATCGCTGGTCGAGCACTTGAGCGATGAAGTTATCGACTACTTGAAGCTGGCTCTGATCACCACGACCATCGGCCGGGAATTGGCCCGGTTGCCGCGCGGCAACCAACCCGGCGCCTTGCAGACGATAGTCAAGTATCATTTTGACAGCCGTGAGACGAGCAGATTGGTTGCTTTGCTGCTAAAGGAACCCCGGTGGAATCATGACGCCATTTTGAGATTTCCGGAACCGATTTTGGAAGACCGCCAGCCGCAGCCACCTTCAAAGTCAAAAGGGCCTTCACTTTTTTCAAGGCTCATTAAGTTGGAGATTTGGATGAAGGCGACATCGCATCGGCAACTGGATCATATATCCATGCCCGCACGCAACCGGCTGCTTTCAGTGATGCAGCGCATTGAAACGATCTTCGAGGGCATCCGCAAGCAACTCGGTTCGATGTGAGGTGAACTATGGTCGAGTATATCCGCAGCCATGAGGAATTGAAGCACCTGGTGATTACCAAGCACGCAGATGGATGCAGCATCCGCGGTCTTGCCCGACATTTCGCGATAGGGCGCAACACGGTGCGGCGGATTTTGCGTCAAAACCAGAAAGCCCGTGACAAGGGTCACGATGTTTTATCAGAAAAAAAAGTGCTCAGGCGTGCAAGCAAACTGGATCCATTCTTGCCGTTGATAAAACAGCTTTTAAAACAATACCCGGATATTACCGGTGTGCGGCTCTATGAGGAGCTTAAAGAGGCCGGTTTTCAGGGCGGCAGCACGATTGTGACCGATCGTCTAAGACAGATGCGCCCGCGTGCCAAAAGAGAACCGATTGTAAGTTTTGAGACGCCACCCGGCCAGCAGGGACAAATGGATTGGAGCCCGTACACGATCGGCTTTACCCGCTGCGGGAAGCAAAAGGTGCTGTGTTATTCATATATCCTGGGTTTTTCGCGCAGACAGTATATCGATTTTACCCTTGATCGCAAATTTTTTACCCTGATCAGACGACATCAGGATGCATTTGCCTATTATGGCGGCGTGCCGAAGACATGCCTTTATGACGGTGAAAAGACGGTCGTTCTGCGCTGGGAAGCCGGTAAGCCGGTGTTCAATCCGGCCTTTGTTGCATTTATCAGCCATTACCATTGTCGTCCCATAGCTTGCCGGCCGGGGCGGGCCCAAACCAAGGGAAAAGTGGAACAACCATTTAAATTTATTGAAAGTAATCTTTTCAACGCAAGAAAATTCGAAGACCTTGAGCATCTGAGGCAAACTGCCGCTTGGTGGCTCGCGAATCGCTCCGACACCCATATCCATGACACCACGGGACAGCCGCCCATCAAGCTGTTTTTGGAGCAGGAAAAAGCCGCGCTGTTGCCTTTGCCCCTGCATGCCTATGACAGCTCCGAGGTGGCGCTAAGGGTATGCCGGCCAGACGGATATTTGGAACACGACACCAATCTGTATTCGCTGCCCTATGAGTATGTGGCCGATATACTCACCTTAAAGGCCACAGAGAAAGAGATTTTTATTTACAGCCCCGAACTTGTTCAAATCGCCTGTCACGAACGAAAACCCTTGGGGGCGGGCGCCACCGTGGAAGATCCGGATCATCGAAAGTCAGCCAAACTGCGTTACGGCCTTGAGCCAGTCAAAGAAACCTTCATGCAGTTAGGTGATGGCGCTGAGGCTTTTCTGCAAGGTTTAAAACAGTGCCATCCGAGAAATTGTGGATTTCAGGCCCGCTATATTCTTCGGTTGAAAGAACACTATTTGGCCGAAGACATCCATCGCGCCATCTGCCATGCGGTTAAATACTGCGCTTTTGACGGCAAGTCCATCGAACGGATCTTAAAAGCCAGGGCCAAACCGCGCACGCTGGAGTCGATACGAAATGAGCAAGCCGGAAAAATTTTCGAAACATTGCCTAAAATCAGGCAGCGCTCGCTCACAGCGTATTGCCAGCTTTTGTCAGCAAAGGAGACATAATATGGCCATCGCCTCTGATCCATTGGCTGATATCTGTAATAATTTAAAATTGCTTAAACTTTATCGCATGCAAGAGACACTCGATATGGAGTTGGCGCGTGCGGAAAAAGAAAATTCACCGACGACAACCGTGCTTCAGCGTTTGCTTTCGATCGAAGCGGCATCATTAATCGAACGGCGTATCGAACGGCGAATTAAAGAATCAAAACTGCCTGAGCGTAAGATCCTTGCGGATTTTAATTTCGATTTTCAGACTGCAATCGATAAAAAGCAAATCATGCAACTGTCCAACCTTGGGTTCATCGAGCGTAAACAATGGCTTATTTTAGCCGGCAGTTCCGGCGTCGGCAAAAGCCATATCGCCAAAGCCCTGTTATTGATCTGCTGCCAGCAGCTGTATCGATGCCGATATACAACGGCTTCAGAGATGCTGCGCAATCTGCTCTCTGGGCTTGCCGACGATACGTTGGATAAAAAACTGAAGTTGTACATCCGACCACAAGTGCTATTAATCGATGAAATCGGCTTTGATCGACTCGAGCAGGAGTCGGCCAGAAATGCATCGCTATTTTTCAAGGTGATTGAAGGGCGGTATTGTAAAAATTCAACGATACTGACCACAAATATCGATTTTAAGGCCCTTGGCGATTATCTCGGCGATCCGGTTATCACAGCTTCGCTGGTGGATCGTATGGTGCATCATGCGATTATCATCAACATTGACGGCCCCAGTTATCGAATCTACGAATCCAAAACCCTGAATCGTGCATCGGTGAAAAAGAAAAAATGACCCGGCGTTTCACTTCCGATGAACTGTATGCGATACGCAATCATATCCCTATCGACATCTTGATCGAGAAGCTGCTTGGTGTTGCTGTGAAGCATACGCAAAATCAGCTCCATTTTTCATGTCCGTTATGCGCTGGTTTTCAAACATCGATCCTTCGGGAAAAAAATCTTTCCCGCTGTTTTGATTGTAGCAAAAATTTTAATACCATCGAAATCGTGATGTATCACATGCATATCGGCTTTGTCGAAAGTGTCAATCGACTAAAACAGTATCAGGCAGATTTAACGAAACCCACCAGTTTGCTTAAAAAGCGAAAAAAGGCTCATTCGCCGGTGGCCATCTCAGAGATCATTGCCGATAGTTTTCCTGCAGCAAGACATAAACCAACTTGCAACACAAATCCCGCAGAAAATAAGCAAGCCATTTCAAAACGTATCGATGATCTCGAAAAAAGATTTGATACACTCAGCGCTCATGTAGAGAAACTTTGTCGCCTGATCCTTTCCAGGTAATTTTTTTTATGAATAGGATAGCTCACTTCTTGCTGCTCGTGTATCGGCGGGGTAATAGATTTGTGTTCGGCCGCGGGCTCCAGCAGGTCTATCGCGACCAAGATCTTCCTTGTTATCATTCGCTACAGGATATGGCAGGCTGATGGCGGGGCGAGGTCCTTTTTTATTTTTGATGGCGGGTTCCGGCAGGCCTGGCGCGTTTATGTTTTAGTCCGGAAATCTTTCTTCTTATTTCTTAAAACGATCAACTTTAGGGTGGGTCCATTTTTCTTCTTTAATGGGTCCATTTCTAACCGGAGGTAGCAACTTTTGTACATTTTGATGGTAGAATTACGAAAGAAGGAGGAAGTGATATTTCTGCAGCATGGGCCAAAACTAAGA
>CALZJV010000450.1 GCA_945787595.1 uncultured Desulfobacterales bacterium
GAAACCTGACACCTGAAACCTTGAACAGATTTGATCTATGGCAGAGCCGATCACCTCTGACCTGGCCCTGAGGACCAGGTTTTCGATTTTGAATAAAATGGCCTTACGAATTATTGCAGGAGAGTTGAAAGGCAGAAGGCTTCGGTCAGTTCAAGGCACTAAAACCAGACCCACGGCCGATCGAATTCGGGAAGCAATATTTAATATTCTTGCTTTTCAAATTCAGGACTCCACGGTGTTGGATCTGTTTGCCGGAACCGGTGCTTTTGGTATTGAGGCACTGAGCCGCGGAGCCGAATCGGTCGTCTTTGTAGATGTTGATAATGATTCAATTTGCGTCTTGCAAGAGAATATTAAAAGCCTTGCCCTTGAAAGCATGACAAGAATTATTCGATGGGACCTTACACGTAACTTAAACTGCCTGGGTTCAGTGCGATCTGCCGTTAACCTGGTATTCATGGATCCACCCTACAATAAAAATATGATTAAACCTACCTTGCTTAATCTTCATAGCAGTCGATCCATGGAGAATGGCGCCCGGATTGTGGTCGAGCATTCCCACCTGGAGCCGGTGCTAAAGAGTCAGTTACCGTTTGACATTTCAGATCAGCGCAGATACGGGAAAACCCTTGTTTCATTTTTAAATTATAAGGAATCATAGACATGCAAAAAATCGCCATTTATCCAGGCTCTTTCGATCCTGTTACCAACGGCCATCTGGACATTCTTGAGAGAGGGCTAAAACTTTTCGACAAAATTATCGTCGCCATACTGACCAATCCCGGGAAAAAATTTCTTTTCCCCCTTGAAGAACGTCGAGAGATGTTGGAGGAAAGCATGAAAGACTTTTCCAATGTCGAAATTGGTACCTTTGATGGTCTTACGGTGGATTATGCCAACCAACGAAAAGCCCAAGGCATTCTTCGCGGACTGCGCGCATTATCGGATTTTGAGTATGAGTTTCAGATGGCGCTGATGAACCGCCGGCTCAATCGGGAAGTCCAAACGGTTTTCTTGATGACCGGTCTGCGATGGATATACACCAGTTCATCCATCATTAAACAGGCCGCCCAGTTCGGCGGCAGCATCAAAGGCATGGTGCCGCCCCTGGTGGAAAAGAAAATCAGAGAAAAGTACCGGCAAAATTTCCGAAAAAAAAAGAAATAATTTCACCATGAAAAGCACGAAACACACCAAAAAATACAAGTTTTATTCTACAAATATTTCATGTGTTTCGTGTATTTTGTGGTGAAAAAAAGAAAACTGTAAGCCGGCAAATGAAGGATGCCTTTAAAACAATGGTTCTATTTTTTTGCAACCCATGGATCTGTGGCAATTAAAAATATTCTGCAAAGTCGTTGAGCTCAATAGCTTTTCCAGAGCTGGAAAGATAGTGCATTTGTCTCAGCCGACTGTCAGCAGTCATATTAAGGATTTAGAGGAACATTTTGGCTGCCGTTTAATCGATCGTTTATCAAAAGAAGCGGTCGCAACAAAAGCCGGTGAATTGCTTTATGGTTATGCCCGCAAAATTCTGGCCTTCAGCGATGAAACCGAGGCAGCTATGGCAGAATTTAACGGGAAAATTAAAGGCCGACTTCTTATCGGTGGCAGCACGATACCGGGTGCATATCTATTGCCCCGAATAATCGGTGCATTTAGCGGACAATATCCTGAAGTTACAATTTCGCTGATCGTAGAAGATACGCAAAAAATAATCGATGGTGTGTTGTCAGGCAATCTGGAAATCGGTGTGGTCGGAGCGGAGTCCGGTGAGAAAAAGATTTTTCAGGAAAAATTGATCGAAGACGAACTGCGCCTGATTGTTCCGCAAAATCACCCCTGGGCGCAGAGGAAAGCAATACCTTTAAACCTGCTTCTCTCCGAACCTTTTATTGTGCGGGAAAGCGGCTCCGGAACACTGGCCTCCATTCAGCTGAATCTAGCACGTGAGGGGTATACGATCGAGGACCTGAAAATCGCAGCCGAACTAGGCAGCACCGAAGCCGTTCGTCAGGGGATTAAGAATAAAGTGGGCATATCAATTCTCTCCACCCTGGCTGTATCCGAAGATCTTAAATTCGGCAGTTTGAAGGCTATCGCCATCAAAGGTTTGAATCTCAAACGCAGCTTCTATCTTACACGAGACAAGTATCGCAGTCTGTCGCCTTTAAGCCGAGTATTTATAGAATTTTTAAAAAAAGAACTGATGTGGTCATGACAGCATCGGTTTGAATTTCCATTGCAATCATCGGTCATGGAAAGGGATGTCAAAGCATCCTCTAATCTTTTCTTCTCGCCCCGTACATACTCCTTTCCGTTGTCTAGTTTTAATTGCTAAAGCATGAATAGATTAGGTGACTAATCGCTGCCCCCACCCTAATCAACTTCCCCCTTAGCCCACCTCTCAATGACCAATATTCCCAAGAATCCTATAACCATAAGAGTAATCGCAAAGTATAATTCACCTCCGAAAGCATCCGGCATGATTGGTCGACCCCAAATTATATGCTCCTTTCCTCGAATTACCTGGGTTTCAAGGACCTCCTTCCATGGCCAGATTTTCATTAAAGAACCGGTGATTAGACCGGCTAAAAACGCCAGGGTCAAATTATGAAACTTTCCAAGCATGTAGTTCAATACTCTGGAGAATCCCGCCAATCCGACGAAACACCCGAGACAAAAAACCATAATTACGATCATATTTTGCGCCAGAAACGGATTTTTCAGCGTCGCGGTAATGAATTCATACTTTCCTAAGATCAGCAAAATGAACGCGCCGCTGATTCCCGGCAATATCATGGCACATATGGCCACAATGCCGCAAAGGAAAATAAACCAAAGCGCCTCGGGAGTTTTGATCGGTATCAGATTGACAATAACGGCGGCCGCCAATATCCCGGCAAGAAAGCATATACCGGCTTTGCCCATCCAATCGGTGACCTGTTTGCCGACCACAAGGATGGAGGCCACAATAAGTCCGAAAAAAAGGCTCCATATCGGCACTGGGTGGTTATGAAGCAGATAGTTCATTAGCTGTGCCAAGCTTAAGACCGCTACAATGATTCCGGAAAACAGAGTTAGTAAAAAGCGGATATGGACGTCTGCAACGGCTCCTTTGATATCAAGGCTAAGTATCTTTCGAACCATTTTAATATCCAATGACCTCAGGGCCGCTATCAGATCCTCGTATATACCGGTTATCAAGGCAATGGTACCCCCGGAGACCCCGGGAATTACATCCGCAGACCCCATGCAAATACCTTTTAGGGCCAGTGTAACAGCTTTTCTGACAGATACCGGACCCGGACTTTCAAGAAATGCGGCTTTCCATGTACCGATGAATTTTCCTTTCATAAGTATTCTATTTTTAACTCTGGTTAGGCTTGATTGTGTAATTTAGATATAGTGGGAGTTTAAGTATGCAAGATATATGCACGTCAATATTGTGGTATCTATCAATTAAGGGAATAGAGAATAAAATCCAATTTTGGTTTAAGCTTCCTTCCATCCATGCTCGCCAACGAGTTTGACGAATCGGCATCCGCCTAGACTGGTTTGCCGGATGTTTTGGCCGTCTCGAAAAATTTTTATCAGTTCCTGGGTATGCTGGTTGCCGACGGGAACCACCAGCCGGCCGCCTTCTGCCAGCTGATCGATCAGCACATCAGGAATCTGTGGAGCACCGGCAGTCACAATAATCCCGTCAAAAGGGCTTTCGTCCCGCCAGCCCTTGGTTCCGTCGGCATATTTCATGACAATATTGTGATAGTGAAGTTTGTCAAAAAGATTGCGCGCTTGCAAATAAAGCGAGCGTTTGCGTTCAATGGTGTATACGCGATAAACGATTTGTGCAAGGATGGCGGCTTGATAACCCGAACCGGTGCCGATCTCTAGAATCCTGTCTTCTTCAACAAGATTTAAAGCCTGAGTCATTTCCGCTACAATATAAGGTTGAGAGATGGTCTGCTGTTCTCCAATCGGCAGGGGATAATCACCATAGGCCTGGTCTCTTAGAGCCTCGCTCACAAAAAGATGGCGGGGCACTCGGCGAAAGGCGGCCAGAACTTCCGGCGCCTTGATTCCCCGTGCTTCAATCTGGTTGCGCACCATTTCTTCTCTTCGGCGCTCGTATTTTATAGATTCTTTTCCCATCGTTCGGTTTTCTATCAAATCACAAAGCTTCGGTCAAGACGTACGCGCCTGTAAAAAATCATGATTTTTTTTTCCTGGCACATTGGTGATCAAACCCCTGAAAAACACAATGCAAATTATTGATGAGCATGTCAATAATTAAAGAGGCTTTGATTTTTTTGAATAAAATAGTAACATGACTCTTAGTTCGGATATCGCGTTGATAGCGAAAAACCCAAAAGGCGATCATGCCATTGCCAAGAATATGAACCGCTATGAGCAGTCAAAATACATGGAAATAAATAGCTCAGAAATGCTTTTTTAACTAAGGTGAGCCATTTTTTGTGAAGAGATGTGCCGAGATCTTGATGCAGTTTGCGGACTGCGCAGGAGATCGGTGCAGATCGAGAAAAAAATCGTTCAATTTAGGTTGAAGGTAAAAAAGATGAAGCTTGACCCTCTGCAGACGGTGATATGAACAGTACCAAACATCTCGCTATATCCATCGCGCTATCGCTAATCATTATTTTTTCAGGCACGGCCGGCTATATGATTATTGAAGGCTGGAGATTTTTGGACGCCCTGTATATGACGATCATAACCATTTCCACCGTTGGCTACCGGGAAGTCAATCAAGTTGGCGACCTGGGTCGCATTTTTACGATAGTTGTTGTTTTTATCGGTGTGGGATTTTCGCTGTATGTTGCCGGTGCCATTGTACAGTTCATGGTTGAAGGGCGAATGAGAATTATATTGGGGAGAAGAAGATTGGACAAAAAAATAGATCGGCTAAAAAATCATTATATTGTATGCGGATATGGACGCATCGGACGGGTCCTCTGCCGTAATCTTTGTAGAAAGCCGTATGATGTGGTAGTTATAGAAAAAAATGCGGATCGGATTCCAGCGATGGATACGGATGGGGTTTTGTATATATCCGGTGATGCAGCGGATGAAGGTTGTTTGATCAAAGCGGGTATCAAACGGGCAGAGGGGCTGGTTGCCGTTTTGGCAACTGATATGGACAATGTATATTTGGTTTTGACGGCCAGGCAGCTTTCCCCGGACCTTAAAATCATTGCTAGGGCCGGCCAGGAAGCATCAAAGAACAAATTGAAGGCGGCCGGAGCGGATTCCGTAGAATCACCCTATGAAATGGGAGCTGCCAGTATGGCCCAACGGATTATCCGCCCGACAGTCACCAGCTTTTTAGATCTTGCCCAACGATTTATCAAAGCTGGTTAACGTTCAGCTGAAGGATTCCGGTATCAGGCAAAATTATAATCTGATTATCATTGCTATCAAAAAGCCGGATGGTGGTATGCTGTTCAATCCCTCTTTTGAGGCAGCGATCATGCCGGGCGATACGGTCATAGCGGTTGGGGAAGAAGAAAACCTGCAGAAACTTGCAAAGATATTAAATCCCAGGGTAAATGTTGGTTGATCAGAAGACAAATCTTAAAGCGACAGCCTGATCTTATATTTTGTAGATGATACGTTTATCGGTTATAATGATATCCACATACTTGTCGTGGGATTCCATAGGTGCCTGGGGAATGATTTGCTCTTCTAGTGTCAGGGCCACCTTGCGGGTGGTAATTGCCAGGTTGGGAATCAGGCGATCGTAATATCCTCTTCCCGTACCAATGCGACCGCCTTTTTCATCAAAAGCAATCCCCGGTATTATGGCGATATCGATACGGTCTATGGGCACTATTTTACAACGGCCGGCATTCGGTTCCGGCACCCCTCTTGGGCCGGACTTTAATTCTTGCGCGATTTTGTCGACTTTCATCAATTTCATTTCAAACGTCTTAGGGTCAAAAGCCGGCAAAACAACAATTTTGTTGTAGCTGTATGCTCGTTTGATTATATTCTTGGTTTGAACTTCAATATCATCGTTGACATATAAAAGAGCAATTTTTGATTCTAGAAAATTTGCAAATTCAAAAAGCCGGTCTTCAATTGATTTTACTTTTTTGGCTATGTCACTTTCAGCGAGTTCGGCAATTATTTGGGTAATATCTTCTCGAATCTGAATTTTTGCGGCAGCAATTTCTTCCATACGATTTCTCCCTAACACAGTTTGGGTGAATTTTAAGACACGGGCTGAAACGGTATGATCGTGCAATTACCGTTGACTAAATGACACGCCCGTGTTAATTGCGGCATATTTTAAAGTTCCCAATCAACTATGATAGATTTAAACGTATAAATATAAGGATATATATGCTGGAAATCAAGTTCGTGAGGCAAAATTTATCTAAAATTCAGGCGGCAATGGAGGCACGCGGCCATCAATCTGAGCTTGATGACTTTATAAAATGCGATGACGAACGCCGGGACATTCTGCAGGAAATAGAATCGCTGCGGCATCAGCGCAATGTGGTTTCCGACCGGATCGCTGATATGAGAAAGGCCGGTGACGATACTGAAGCCCTAGTGGTTGAAATGCGTGGGGTATCATCAAAAATCAAAGAATTGGATAAGAAATTGTCCAAGAACCAGGAAACTATTGATACCTTCCTTTTAGGACTGCCGAACATTGCGCATTCATCGGTTCCCATTGGTGCCGATGAAAAGGACAACCCGGTGATCAAAAAGGTTGGCAATTTACCGGAATTCGCGTTTGATCCCCAGCCCCATTGGGAAAGCGGCAGCCGTCTTAAAATACTTGATCTGGATCGGGCCTCAAAGATTGCCGGGGCACGCTTCCCGCTATATTTTGGTGCCGGTGCCAGACTGGAGCGGGCGTTGATCAATTTTATGCTGGATACCCACATTAATGAGCATGGCTATCAGGAAGTACTACCGCCGTTTATCGTTAACCGGCAGTCAATGATGCACACCGGACAGCTGCCGAAATTTGAAGAAGATCTGTTTAAATTGTCCGGCTGGGATTATTATTTGATACCGACGGCTGAGGTTCCGGTTACCAATATTCATCAGGGAGAAATTCTGGATGAAGATCTTCTGCCGATTTGCTATGCGGCTTACACACCGTGTTTTCGATCGGAGGCTGGCTCCTATGGCAAGGATACCCGGGGGCTGATTCGCCAACACCAGTTTAATAAAGTTGAAATGGTTACCGAATCAATTCTGAAAAAACTGAAAATTCCCTATCAGGTGGTTGAACTGTGCACCGGAGATTTAGGTTTTTCGGCGGCCAAAACTTACGATATTGAAGTATGGATGCCGGCTCAAAAAGTCTACCGGGAAATATCATCCTGCAGCAATTTTGAGGACTTCCAAGCCAGGCGCGCAAATCTCCGTTTCAAACGCAAAGGGCAAAAGGGCACTCAACTTGTTCACACCCTGAACGGATCCGGACTGGCCGTGGGAAGGACAGTGGCCGCCATACTTGAAAATTTTCAACAGATCGATGGCTCGGTGATCATTCCTAAATTGTTAAGACCTTATATGGGAGGGATGGAAAAAATTGGACCATGAAACTGCATGATTTCCCCGGAGATATTCAGTCTTATTTGCAGCCGTCCCACGAAGGGAAGCTGATTTATCGTTGCCTGGGCTGTAAACAGGAATATGGCATTGAAAACCTGGTGTATGTATGTCCGGAGTGTGGACAGGTTCTGCTCATTTACGATCAAGACTTCTCTCGCCTGAAAGACATTTCGGGTGCACTTTGGCAGCGAATATTTGACTATCGTAGGATGCTCAACGTTCCCGCTTTGAAAGGCATCTACCGCTATCATGAGTTTGTTGGACCCGTTATCCCGCTTGAGGCTGTTATTTATCTGGGAGAAGGTCACACGCCGATGGTGGAAGCCAATTTGGCTTTACAGAATAAGATCGGTGTGCGCTTTTTTTTTAAAAATGACGGTCAGAATCCCAGCGCCTCTTTCAAGGATCGCGGGATGGCCAGTACATTGAGCTATATAAACTTCATGATTCAAAAGGGCTATCTTTCAGATGTGCTGGCCATTTGCGCGTCAACTGGGGATACGTCGGCCGCCGCGGCCCTTTATGCTTCCTACTTGCAACCGCGGGTCAAATCCGCTGTGCTGCTGCCTCGTAAGAAAGTGACTCCGCAGCAGCTATCACAGCCCCTGGGAAGCGGGGCCACGGTATTCGAGATCCCCGGTGTTTTTGATGATTGCATGAAGGTCGTGGAAGCCCTGTCCGAAAGTTACAATGTAGCGCTGCTAAACTCTAAAAATGCCTGGCGGATTTTAGGTCAGGAATCATTTTCCTACGAGATCGCACAGGATTTGGAATATGACGTGTCTAAGACCGTGGTGGTGCTTCCCATCGGAAATGCCGGCAATATTACGGCGGTGATGAGTGGCTTCTTAAAATTCTACGAAACCGGCATAATCGGTGCCCTGCCGAAGATTATCGGAGTTCAATCCGAACATGCCGATCCTGTATACCGATATTATCTGGAACCCGATGCCGACAAACGCAAGTTCGAACCGGTTACCGTCAAATTGAGTGTTGCCCAGGCGGCCATGATCGGCAACCCGGTTTCCATGCCCAGGGTGATTCATTTGGTTAAGCGTTATAATGAGTCGGCTGGATGTCGCAAGGTCTTTTTTGTTGATGTAAGCGAGCAGAATATCATGGATTGTCAAATTGCAGCCAACCGCAACGGTCATATTGCCTGCACCCACGGAGGAGAATCTCTTGCCGGACTGCTGACAGCCAAAGAGCGGGGAATCATTGACAGAAAGGAAATTGCAGTGCTGGATTCCACCGCCCACGCGCTTAAATTTTCCGGATTT
>CALZJV010000451.1 GCA_945787595.1 uncultured Desulfobacterales bacterium
ATGGCTTGAAGCGAATTAGCGATGCCTTTCAACATCCCTGCTTGAACCACTTCCCATTCAAACCCGGCTTTCCAGGCCATCACCGCAGCGACTAAAACCCCTAAAAGCATGGGAATATGCGGATCGGCGCCATATACCACAATCGATATGCTGATGCCGGCAACCAGGGAAACAAGCGATAATAAGGCTTCCCAGATATGAGGATCTCGTTGATCTTGTGCTTTTAACATAACCTTGCTCTCCTTTCATCGTTAAATGTTTTTCAGTTTCAGTTGATTTTGGGGCTGTTTTTTGACCTTTTTTTCAGTGGTCTTATGGCTTAGCGGTCCTCCTCGTTGCCGATCTAGGCATACAGGTAAACAAAAATTCCAATTGCGGCAAGAAAAAAAACCGGTTGGAACACACGACCGAACAATTCGAGCCGTTTCGCCAGTATGTCTCTACTGCGGAAATTTGCGATAAGCTCCGCGACAGAAATGACAATCCCTGACAGGATCAGGGCGTAGGTAGCGAAGTAAATATAGTCTATCGCTACGAGATACCCGATATTGGGTAACTGGCTGGCGGTTTTAATGCTTAATAAAATTGCAGTCAACAGCGCCGTCACGCCAAGATTCATCCGTGCCACGAATGGTGGCCCTTGGGGGGATACGAAGAGCATCGCATACCCGAGTAAAATGATGATAAACAGGGGGATCAAATTTTTAAGTACGTAGCTCTTCGCATTCCTTTCTATCTCGGTGACGACATTGAAACGAGAGTAGCCAATATCAGTATCAGCTGTGGGGTGGAACATGCGTGGATTGCCAAGGGTAGAATCGGTGGCGCTGATGTCCGAAAAAACCAACACATCCTGCAGATGCCATTCTCCGGCAGGGTCGAGGATGGAATGCTTTTTAGGACTCTCTACCGGGGTTTTGCCCCCGTCACGCTGCATCCCGATATCATCGGCGACGAATAAAATGCGATTACTGTTAAGTCTTTTATGCCGAAAACGGATACTCAATGTGTGTGAGTCAAATGGATAATCGCGAAAATTAAATGCCTCTTGGAAATCACCTTTGATTCGATATGCGCTGTATGAAATAGCATCAATACCCATTTCCATAATGGCATCGCTGAGATGTATGTCATCGGCTGCATTGAGGAACTCTATTTTACTATAATCAAGGAACCCACTGTGCCTGAGCCACAAGTAAAAATCCGCGCTGAAAGTTCCATTTCTTGGGTCGATATTGCTGATCTCATTAATGTCTATTCCCGTATAAATCACGGTTGTCTTGTACATAAAGTGATCATCTATGGCGAGAATATTTCCCTCTTCCAACTTCTCATGTAAATCGACGATGGCTTCGGGGTTTACTATCGGCTTGAGCTGAACAGGCGCTGAGATCAGCTTGCTGTGCAAATAAACACCGAAAGGAAAGGGCTTCATGGCATTGCCGTTTTCATCAAAATAGATGCGACCGGTAACTCCTTTGTAGGCAGTTTCAAGGTCGCTGAAAGTCGTCAACTGATTGCGGATACGTTCGCGACTCTGTGCCAGATCGCCCCCCGGCTTTGCGCGCTCGATAGCCTCAACGGCGATGGCTGCCGCATCATAACTCGTAGCAGCCAGCTGATCGGGTTCTCTGCCAAATCGCCGTTTGAATGCATGGTTGAATTGCTGTGCCTTAAAGTTACCGATGTCGCGTATAAAGAATGTTGTCGCATAAATACCATCAGTATAATGTCCGGGATTCTTCTTTCCTAAAGAAATGTCCTTAAATCTTCTTGGGAAGTTTTCCGATCCGAGTGCGTCCCCCCCAACAACCGTGAGGTCGACGCCCGCGTCTCGAATCAATCGGACCAGCTTGGCAGCTTCGTGGTCTTGGAGTCCCACAAACAAGGCCCCTGGTCTTGGATCACGCTGCAACTCCTGCGTGATCGTCTTGAGTATCCTTTCCACATCATCGGTCTCCGAATTAAGGCCCCAAACGCTTTTTATCCGAAGCCCCAGTTCGTCGGCGGCTTGCACAAAGGAGCGTTGCAGGGCGGAACCGTAAGCGTCTCGTTCAAATACGATGTTGACCGTGTCCTGTTTAAGTATCCTATTTGTATAAATTGCAGAAAATCTTCCCTGAAAATTAGTATCCGGAACGACGCGAAAGTACCATTCGTTACCCTCGGTGACCTCAGGAGCGGTTGCACTCGCGGTTAGCGCCGGGATGCCATACTGCTTATAGATCTTCCCTCCTTCAAGGGAGATCGAGCTGTAGTAATGCCCGATCACGACCAACGCGTTGCTGTCCCGTGCAACCTCCCGAGCCCTTTCTCGAGCAATGACTTTGTTGTTTTGATCATCGTAGGCAAGAACCTCCAATTTCCTGCCGTCAACCCCTCCTCGCCGATTGATTTCCGAGACATATAGATTCACCCCATCCAACATGGCCTGTCCAGCGTCGCTGTCTTTCCCGGACAAGGGACCGATGAAGGCGAGTTGGAGCGTGTAGCGACCCGCCCAAACGCGAGCGCTAAATGAAAGCATTAGCACTCCTGCAACGAGAGCCGCGAGAGTCACTCGGAGCACACGTCCCTTTGACCCGAAGGTTGCATAAATCACCATGATGATCTCGCCGAGACTTAATACGCTCAAGGATTTCTCAGAGCACCAACGCAGAAGGCGATATATGCAACACATCATTATATCTCCTTAGTTCCTTGGGATGGAGAAGCGCCATCTTGACCACACCTGGGCCAATCCTCGGTTTTTCGTCCATCAGCTTGACGCCTTTCTTGGATGTCACGCCAGCCCATACAAAATTATTTACATTGTTGGAAATTCGCTGTTACGTATTCCTGGAACTGTCTGGATGCGTGATGAGATGATCCATTCGTATTCAAACAGGCTCTTAGTTGACCATACGGCATATATTAAAACCGCATGAAATAGGTCGATGAATTTACTTTTAGGTTTTTTGCAAGTATGAATTGCCTTTGGAATAACCATCAATTTGTGGCCTCAAGAACGCTCTTATTTCTTACCCTTGCCTTTTTTCTTTCCCTTGTTCTTGTTTTTCTTTTTCTTCTTGGCAGCTGCTTTCTTCTCTACCGCCTTCTTCGTCGCTTTCTTCTCTTTTTCCTTTTTCTTAGCCATCATAGTCTCCTTTCTCTTTAAAAAAGATATATAAATTTGATAAGGCTGCGGAGACTCCCCATGAGCCTCCGATGACCCTATGCTTTCCGGAAACCACAGCCGCATACTAAATTTATCATCAGCCCTGGCTTCCATGATTAAAATGAAAAAACCGCGAGCTCGGCCACTTCAATCCAATGCATTATTTATAACGCTTGATCTCGCCGGAAGCGAGGCGGGCCTGATAGTCCTTCATGTCCACCTTTAGTTCGCCCATAAACATATATAGTCCAATCACATTGGTGATGGACATGGCGAAAATGGCGGCATCGGAAAAGTCGATCACCGGACCCAAGCTTGCGCTACAGCCGATCACCACGAAGATACAGAAAATTACCTTGTAGGATATTTCCGAGCCCTTGCTTTCACCGAACAGATAGGTCCAGCATTTCAGACCGTAATAGGACCAGGAGATCATGGTCGAAAAGGCAAACAGGAGTACGGCGCCGGCCAGCAAGGTGCCGAACCAGGGAAATACGCTCTGGAAGGCCGATGATGTCAGGGCCACACCGCTCAAGCCATCGATTTGGTAGGCGCCGGTAATCACGATCACCATGGCGGTCATGGTACAGATGATGACGGTATCGATGAAAGGTCCCAGCATGGCCACATACCCTTCGGTGAGCGGTTCGTTGGTACGTACGGCGGCATGCGCGATGGCAGCCGAGCCCACCCCGGCCTCGTTGGAAAAGGCGGCCCGTTTCAAACCCTGAATCAACACACCGACAATCCCCCCGGCAATGGCCTTGGGTGCGAAGGCACCCGCTATGACGACCCCTATGGCAGCCGGTATCTGGGCGATATTGACCAGTATAATGATCGCGGCCGTACCCACATATAATACGGCCATAAAGGGTACGATCTTATCGGTCACTTTGGCGATGGATTTGATGCCGCCGATGATAACCAGCCCCACCAGAATTGCCAGGATAAGTCCGAACAACCAACCGCTATCGACAAACAGCCCAAATGTATTGGAGAACATTTGATGCGCCTGATTGCCCTGGAACATGTTCCCGCCGCCCATGGCGCCAAAGATGCACATGACAGCAAAGAACACCCCCATAGCCTTGCCCAGCCTGGGCTTGCCCTTGTCGGACATCCCCTTGCTAAGGTAGTACATGGGGCCGCCGGAGACCGTCCCATCGGGATATTCATTACGATATTTGACCGCCAGGGTACATTCGGTAAACTTGGCAGCCATGCCGAACAACCCGGCGATGATCATCCAGAAAGTGGCGCCGGGCCCTCCCAGGCTGACCGCCACCGCGACCCCGGCGATATTGCCCAAGCCCACGGTTCCGGACAAGGCCGTGCATAAGGCCTGGAAATGAGAGACTTCACCGGGATTTTCCGGGTTTTCATAGACACCGCGCAGCAGATCGATCGAATGCTTGACCCCCTTGAATTGGACAAATTCAAATTTGATGCTCACCACAACGGCAGCGATGAGCAACCAGGCGACAATCAATGGGAAACTGACGCCGTTGATCGACACAGAGAAAAAGATCAAAGAAACAAACGGCCCCAGAGCGGTGTGAAAGATCTTGTTTACTAATGCATCAAAGCCGCCTCCGGCTTCCTCGGCAAAGGCCAACATCGGCATCAACATGAGCAGCAAAAGCGCCAAGGTGCCAATAAATATAGATTTCTTTTTCATATTCGGATTTCCTCCCTTAATATTGATTAACTGTTGGGTTGCGTTTTTGGCCGGCTAGGGCACGATGATTACCGGAATGTGGCTGAGCTGTATCAGCTTGGCGACCACACTGCCGAAGATCAACGTCTTGACGCTTTTCTCACCGATCCGTCCCACCACGATTTTAGTCGCACCATGCTTTTTGGAGATATAAATCAAGGAGTCGGCCACCTGACCATGGCGCACGAGGCCGGTAATCTCGAGACCTTCAGATGCGAGTGAATCCAGCATCGGGTCCATCACCCGCTCATGTACGAACTGAATATCCTCTTCGCGGTGCTTGTGACGCCGTTCGTTTTCTTCAGCGGTTTGGAAAGTGTAGGGCGACCATTTGATTACATAAGCCAGAATCAACTTTGCCTTGCTTCGTTTGGCCTCTTTGATGGCATAATCTACGGCGCGACGATTTTCTTCGGTACCGTCAATACCGACTAGTATTGTTTCACTCATTATCGTTTCCTCCTTTTGATTCTTTTT
>CALZJV010000452.1 GCA_945787595.1 uncultured Desulfobacterales bacterium
ATTTCGTTGCCGGATGTCTATCTAAAGTTGAAGGAATTAATGGACGATCCTGAATATACCATGGCGGAAGTTGCCCTGCTAGTGGGGCGTGATCCGGGCATGGCCGCCCGTTTTTTGCGAGTCGTCAATAGCCCGCTAAATCGAAGGGTTCGCAAAATTGAAACGGTCAGCCAAGCCGTAAGTCTATTGGGAATTCGTCAGGTTCATGATATCGTCCTCAGTGCCTCAGTCGCCGAAGCTTTTGAAGGGATTCAGACTGAGGTGATGAACATGAAAAAGTTCTGGCAGCGAAGTTTTTACTGTGCCGTGATGACCAAACAGCTTGCCCTGGAATGCGACATAATAGAAGATGATCGACTTTTCGTGACTGGTCTGCTACATGATATTGGTCATTTATTCATGTACCTAGCGATTCCTGAAGAATCGCAACACGCAATTTTAAAAGCGAAAAAACTGGAGCGACCTTTGTATCAGATGGAAAGGGAGCTGATCGGGTTTGATTACGCAAAGGTGGGTGGGTACATGATGAGGCAGTGGGATCTGCCCAAAAGCCTCCAGGCCATCACCTGTTTTCATCCTGAACCAGGCAAATCAAATCAGTTTGCATCGGAAACCGCCATGCTACACCTTGCCTCCCTGCTGGTTCAGGCCGATCTGGAAGCCGGTGTTTTCGGAGAGGGAGCGTTTCTTGTCGATACGGCAGCCTGGCAGCTGACAGGCCTGACGGAAGAGCACTGTCTGAAGGCGCGGCAAACGGCGGCGGAAGAGTTCAATGCGGTTGCTGAAAGCATTTCTGGCTTGGATTTTAATTAGTTGAGAGGTGGGGGAGTTTTTCAAAGCCGACCCGCTGCATGGATAATCACCACCGAAACTGCATGAATTCGACCCTAAGGCATCGTAATGCATGAACAGTAATCAAAATGATAACAGAGATTTGTGCACAATGCCGGGATTTGATGTTAAATAAAAGCCGCAGAACAAAGCTGTTCATCCATAACGATCCCTAATGGTCTCAGACAGCATCCGCTTTCGGTGGCGATCATCCACTCCGCTAAAAATATAGGCTCACGCTGAGAACTCCCCGCTCCCTCAATTAATTATGTATAATTAGTTGAATTCAACCGCTTAAATATGGCTTTGTTGTGTTTATAAATATTGACAAATTCCGCGAAAAGCCGATCATAAATCTTGCGGTTTTCCGGATTCGGTTCAAATGTATTGTTGATCTGAATATATTTGGGAATATCTTCAAAGGCTATATACCCCAATCCCACCGCAGCGATAAAGGCCGCACCGCGGACGTTGGTCTGGATGGGGTCTTTGACCTGCTTGATGGTGCGATTGAGAACATCGGCATGGATTTGACACCACACGTCGGATATGGCACCGCCGCCTACCATATGGATCGGATTCATCGGGCGTCCGATAAATTTTTCGACGTATTGCAAGGCCCATCGCTGGTTATAGGCCACACCTTCCAGAAATGCCCGCACGATGTCTGCACGCGTATTTTCCAGGGATAAATTATAGATGCACGCCCGCGCCGAGTTATCCTCAATGGGGGTACGTTCACCGTTCAGCCAGGGGGTGAATATAATTTTGTTGCTGCCGGCCGGCACGTTTTCGGCAATTCTATCAAAAATTTTGTAAACATCCGGCAAAGCTTCTTCTTTAAGAAGTTTATCTTTGTGGTACAGGATATTGTCTCTTAAATAGGTCAGGACACCACCGGCGGTTTCCTGTTCGTTGGCGACTATGTATTTATCGGGAATGGCGCTCGGAATGGAGGCGATGCCATGCATGACATCCGTCTTTTTATAGGTGACATGGGCTGAAATCCAGGAAGACGTACCCACATAAATATGTCCTTGATTGTCTCTGACGGCACCCGAACCGAGTGCTGCGGCCTGAACATCCGGGGAACCCATGACGACCTGAACATCGTCTTTCAGTCCCAATTCCCTGGCAACTTCTTTTTTTAGCGGGCCCAGAATATCGATGGACCGTTTGAGTTCGGACAGTTTCTCTTTTTCGAGGCGGTACATTTCCAGCAGTTTATCACTGTAAGAGATATGAGAGATGTCACGGTTGTCGGTGACCCAGTGCAGCGTGATGGAGTCATAGGAGGCCGCGAATTTTCCCGTAAAGCAAAAATTAATATAGTCTTTGGGTTCGAGAAATTTATAGGTTTTTTGATAAACATCGGGAAACTCATTGCGAATCAGCAGGATATGACCTACGGGGTCTTTGCCGGTCAGACCGGGCGCTCCGCCCGTCATGCGAATCCAGCGCAGCAGTTTGAACGGGTTATAACCTTCAATTTTAAGGAGTCCACCGGCCATTTTGGCCACATATTTTGCCCCGCGCATATCCATCCAGATGATGGCGTTCATTAACGGGTTGCCGGCCTGATCAACCGGCACCGTTCCGGACCACTGGGTGGAAGCCGCGATGGCAACAATATCATCGGGATTGACCGTGCCTTTGCTCAGCAGCCGCTTGGATGTCGTCATGATAGCGTGCCACCAATCATCGGGCTTTTGCTCAGCTCCGCCATCGGGTAATAGAATCAGCGGCACGCTTTCGAAATCGAAATCGACCACTTCGCCGTAAACGGAGACAATTGCCGTTTTGCTGCCGGAGGTTCCCAGATCGAAAGACAAAATATATTTCCGGCTGTTTTGGTTCATTTAGCAGAAATCCTATTAAGAAAAACCGATCTCTTTGGCAATCCTTTCACCGCGCAAAACCGAAAAGCTGATGCCTGAAGGTGACAGGCCCAGTCACATCGGAAGCACTGCCCTGATCCGTTTAATTTGCCGGGGTGAGCTAACTAGTGCCCGTCCATAAATCGGTTAAAATCAGTTTGGGCACTCAGTAGTGTTTCCAATCCAGAAAAGCGGATTTTTGTCCAAGGTCAAGGAAATTAGGCGTTTGAGCGGAGACGTAGCTGGCTACGTCGCACAAACAAACGCGCCGATTGACGCCGAGATTGGGCAAAAAGACCATTTATGGATGGAAACTAACTATCATGTGGCAGGTAGGCCAAGGATGGGATCTTAGGAAATCCGACCGTCTGCAAACGCTTTGACTATCTCACACATGAGGTGCATGTTCGGTACGATACTGTCCAGTTCGATGTATTCATCCTCACTGTGAGCGCAACCGCCGCGAACACCCATTGCATCAATTGTGGGAATACCCAATGCCGCGGTGTAGTTGCCGTCCGAGCAGCCACCGGTATTCGTCAATGTCATTTCGAGTCCAATCGCCTCACCGACGGCTGTTATCTGTTGCCACAATTGCTCGGTTTTTTCCGAAGGCGCCATCGGCGGGCGATTGATTCCCCCACATACTTCCACCTGAACACCGGGTGTATGAATTTTATGAGTTAGGACTTGAAAACCATCCTCGATCCTTTGACCCTCATCTTCATTAGCGATTCGAACATCCACACTGGCTTTGGCAAAATCGGGAATCACATTGTCGGCTGTCCCTCCAGAAATTACGGTAACATTGACCGAGGTTCCGCGGTCGATACGGGCCAGCTCCTGGACGGCCAGAATTTGATGGGCCAGTTCGATGACCGCATTGGCACCATCTTCCGGTGCGGCACCGGCGTGGGCTGCTTTACCATGGCAAATAACATCGAAATTGCCGCCGCCCTTGCGGTGCAAGACACGCTCGCCGGTGGCTCGCCACGGTTCGAACACGAAAACACAGCGGCCTTTGGTCGCCAGACCCTCATACCAGGGGCGTGACCCGTGTGACCCTATTTCTTCGTCGCTGTTGAAGGCCATGGCGATTGCGATATCGTCGGCTACAGCGGTTTGCTGCAGGATCTCGGCAACGTGCAGCATTGTCACCAAGCCCCCCTTCATGTCGCAAACCCCCGGACCGTAGGCACGTTTTTCATCCCGCGAAAAGGGCCGAGCGGCTGCCGTTCCCTGTCCGAAAACCGTATCCATGTGTCCGATAAAAAGAAGATCGAAGGCAGAATCGTTTCCTGAAAGAGGCTTGTTGGTAACTTCCAGGCATGGCACTTTCCCATCATCAAACGAATGGTTGGTCGTGGTCCATCCGATCTTTTGGAAGCGATCCTGGAAAAATGCACTCACGGCTTTCAGTCCGGGCGCATACCCGCTGCCGCTGTCGATATTTACAACGGTCTCAAGGTCAATTAGAAATTTTTCGAATCGGTTTTCAATTTGTCCGAGCATGGTCCTTTTCTCCTACTGTAAGCTGATATTTACTTGTCTTGGGATGTAAAAGTCTTGCAGTCAGATGACGATCGATGGACGGTTAACACGGAATTGAAGGATATACAAGAGATTTGTGATCGTGGTATTCCATCCTTGGACCTTAACCCCAATGTTGCATAACCAACCTGGTAGAGAATATCTAATATCCGATACTATTCTCGATATCCTATTAACCTCAACATCTTCTGGACATTCTCAACGGTGGATTTAAGGGGGGGTCGAAGCTGGCCCTTCAAAACGACTCCTGAAGCTCTTGGACAGCATCTCATTTCGGTGGGGATCATCCACTACGCTATATTTAAGAAATTGCGCAACCGGATCATCATCTTCAAGCATGCCTTTCGGAACGCAGCCATTCCCCTGGTGACAGTGGTCGCCATCGATCTGCCGGTATTGTTTGCCGGTGCCCTTTTTACTGAAACCGTGTACTCCTGGCCCGGAATGGGACGCTTGTTTGTGGACTCGGCCACCCGCTTCGACTACTCCATCGTTATGGGCATCGTGGCGGCCAGCCTGGGTGTCGCTGATGCCATCATTTCCGAGTCCGGTCTCAGCTTTTTAGGTCGCGGCATTCAACCGCCGACCGCAACCTGGGGCAACATGCTCAAAAATGCGCTCGATCAGATATTTGCCGCCCCCTGGACCGCCATCATCCCGGGTTTCATGATTTTTATGACCGTGTTGAGCATCAATTATATTGGTGACGGATTGCGTGACGCATTCGACCCGCATAAGATTCTTTGAGGCACCTGCTGGTGGATAGATACAGAATGCACGCCCGGCAGCCACGCACTGTGGCTGCTGTCAAGGGCATCACTCTTTTGGTCTTGCCGCCTATTAATCCGTCTGCGTAAAGCTTGGCGGGGTAGGTTCTTATATGAAACTACGCCAAAATGGCACGGTCTCTTGATGATTAAACTGGCCGCTTCGATGGCATGGATTAAACAGCGAACAGCGAAATATCGAATGTCGAAGGATGGAATCGTTTCGCGAAATCTTTTTTAAAATAGACAGAATACATTCATTCGACGTTCGATGTTGGACGTTCGATGTTCGACGTTCATCAGTTTCTTTCTCGATTAGACTAAAGAGCAAGGGCGGCGGGAGTCGAATGCTCCTGAGGCGCACAAGCCCGCCGCCTTTAAGCTTTTTGAACTTTTTGCTTAACGAACCTCTTCATACTCCGCGTCAACGACCTCATCATCATTTCCGGTGGTGGATGAACCATCGGTGCCACCTGCAGCCTCCTGCCCGGTCCCCGGCTGCTGATACACGGATTCCGCCAGCCGATGGGATGCATGGGTTAAGGTTTCCGTTAACCGTTTGATTTCTGATGTATTATCGCCATCCATCGCACGCTTGAGATCACTGATAACGCCTTGAACCTCGTTTCGGGTGCCCACGGGCAGCTTATTACCAAGTTCAGCCATGGATTTTTCAGTGGCATAAATCAGGGAATCGGCCGCGTTGCGGGCATCGATCAGTTCCTTTTTTACCTTGTCTTCGGCGGCATGAAGTTCAGCATCCTTGACCAGGCGATCAATTTCTGCCTGGGTCAGCCCAGACGAATGGGTGATCCGGATGGACTGCTGCTTTGCAGTGGCCTGATCTTTGGCTGACACTTCCACGATCCCATTGGCATCGATATCAAAGGCCACTTCGATTTGAGGCGTGCCCCGGGGCGCCGGTGCAATACCGGTGAGCTCAAAGCGACCCAGGGTTTTGTTGCCCGACGCCATTTCACGTTCTCCTTGCAGCACATGAACCGATACCGCCGGCTGATTGTCTTCGGCGGTGGAAAAAACCTGGCTGTTTTTTGCCGGTATGGTGGTGTTTTTTTCAATCAGCTTGGTCATCACCCCACCCAGGGTTTCTATACCCCGAATATCTTTTTCACCCGTTCCTGAACCGCAGGCATGCGGGTCATACCCCCGACCAGGATGACCTCGTTTATGTCCCCGGAGGAAAGACCGGCATCTTTTAGAGCGGTCCGGCAGGGGGATTCCAGCTTTTCGAGCAGATCATCCACCAGGCTTTCCAGTTTGGCCCGCGTCATCTTGATAGCAAAATGCTTGGGTCCGTTGGCATCGGCAGTGATAAACGGCAGATTGACATCCGTCTGCATGGAGGTGGACAATTCGATTTTGGCTTTTTCAGCGGCTTCTTTCAGACGCTGCAAGGCCATCTTGTCGGTTCTAAGATCGATTCCCTGTTCTTTTTTGAATTCGTTCGCCAGGTAATCAATCAGATGCAGATCGAAATCCTCTCCGCCTAAATGGGTGTCACCGTTGGTGGCTTTGACCTCAAATACCCCGTCACCGATTTCGAGA
>CALZJV010000453.1 GCA_945787595.1 uncultured Desulfobacterales bacterium
CCAATGCGGTTTAGGAGAATATCAGGCTCGCAAATGGCGCAGTTGGCACCATCACATGGCCATGGTGATGATGGCCATGCTATTTATGCTGGAGCAACGGCTTTTGCATAAAAAGCAGTATCCATTATTAAGTTGTTTTGATATCGTCTTTCTCCTTTCGTTTATTCTTCCGCATAGAGCGATTAATATTCAAGAGCTTATTCGCCAGCTGGAGGTCAGGCATGAAAGGCGACGCTCAGCCATTGAGTCAGCGTACCGGATCCAACTGCAATCCATGTAAGTTAATGTGAATAACTAATGTGACAAAGTAGAAATAAGTAAGATAAGGAAAAGGGATCCGACTGCCATCAGATCCCTTTTTTTTAGTGCACGCCAGAAGGGTATTCTCAACGCACAGCCAGTATAATAAGATTTAATTTTTTACTGTCAATACCCTTCTAAGGCGCTTAGAGCGGTATTTTTTTTTGCAGAAAATACGGCCGTGTTGTTGTTTAATCGTCCAATGGAAACGGTGAACAGACGCCTTTGCGATTTGCTCGAGCTTTTATCCATAACCATCGAGTCCATTAGACCCGAACGGAAATTTCCATAGCAGTACAAATTTTTTGAGAAAGACGGCTATGAATAAAATGCTGCCTACTTTCGCATGGATTTCCCTCACCGCGATTTCTTTGTTCTTGCTTATCTCAAGCTTTCAAATCATCAATATCGACTCGCCTGAAGCTAAAAACGGCGTTTTAGATCTCCACCAGTGGAATTTCGATCAAGATGGTCCAGTGGAATTGACAGGAGAGTGGGAATTTTACTGGTCGGCCCACTTGGCCCCTGAAGATTTTGCGGATTCTGCAAAGCCGCAGACAACAGGCCTGATTAAAATGCCGTCCGTATGGAACGGCTATGCGGTAGCCGGTAAAAAGCTTACCGGCGACGGTTTTGCTACGCTTCGTCTCAAAGTGATCCTTGGTGATGGGCCTAATTCCATGGCACTTAAAATCATGGAATTAATGACGGCCTGCACGGTGTACGTCAATGGAAAAACCGTCGCTACCGTCGGATACCCCGGCCGCGACAAGCAGAGCAGCATCCCCGACTGGCGCCCTCTTGTCCTTGATTTTGATACCACCGCAAACCCCCTGGAAGTGATCCTTCACATATCCAATTTTCACCACAGAGAAGGAGGCATCGACCGGCCCATTTTACTGGGCGAGGAATCCCAGATACGTGAAATCGTCGTTAAAAAAAGAGGCTTCGAGCTGTTTCTGGTGGGAAGCCTTTTCATTATGGGGCTGTACCATATCGGGCTTTGGACTCTCAGAAGAAAAGACCGCTCAACGGTGATCTTTGGTATATTTTGTTTCAATCTGACCCTTTACGCACTGTTCACCGGTGAAATGCACTTCGTCCATCTGTTTCCGAATGCCTCCTGGCAGCTTGTTATGAAGCTGATATATTCTAGCTTTTATATCGGCGTGCCGCTGTTTTTCATGTTTATTTACTCTCTGTATCCTCAAGAAACCAATATGCGCTACGTCCGGATCGTCCAGCTGCTGTGTATCCTTTTTACCGCCCTGCTGGTTTTTTCCCCGACAAAAGTATTCCTGCCGACAGTGCGCATCTATCACCTGATATGCCTGGCCCAGGGATTTTATATCACTTATGTGCTGATATCGGCCTACCGGCGTAGACGCGAAGGCGTGGGCATGTTTTTTTTGGGCTTCACGGTGCTTTTTGCCACAGTGATAAACGACATCCTTCACAGCAATCGTCTGATTGTAACCACAGAACTGGCACCATTCGGCCTATTTGTGTTCTTATTTTCCCAGGCGTTTTTGCTCTCGCAGCGTTTTTCCGGGGCATTTAGTACCGTCGAACGTCAACGCGAGGTACTATCGCAAACGAACCGGGCCTACAGACAGGAGATTGTAGAACACAAGAAAGCCCAGTCCGAGCTCGTGATGGTTCAAAGCAGACTGGAAGAGCTGGTGGCGGAACGTACCCATGAGCTGGAGGGCAACAACTGCAGGCTCGAAGATGAAATCGAAGAGCATCGCACAACAGAAAAAGCGTTGCGACAAAGTGAGCAGCGCTACCGCACGATTTTCGAAAATATCCTGGATACCTATTTCAGGATTGCGGCTGATGGTATCATTACTGAAATCAGTCCGTCAGGGGCCCGGCTGTTAGGCTATGACAGCACAGATGAATTGAACGGCAAGGATTTTGTCCGGGAATTGTGTTCCGATGTGGAAGAAGGCCAAAATTTTCAGGCTGAGCTCATGGAACACGGCCGTGTGGCTCATTTTGAAATGAGACTCAAACGCCGCGACGGCGCAACAGTTTTCGTTGAGGTCATGGCTCATATTATTTTCGACGAGTCGGGCCGGTCGGTCGGATCGGAAGGAATGATCCGTGATATCATTGAACGCAAAAAATCCTGGGAGGAGCAGCGGCAGCTAGAAGATCAGCTCGTCCGTGCCCGTAAAATGGAAGCCCTGGGGCTGCTTGCCGGCGGCGTTGCCCACGATTTAAACAATGTGCTTTCAGGAGTCGTAGCTTATCCTGAACTTCTGCTCCTTGATCTTCCGCAGGACAGTTCATTGAAAGAGCCGCTCAAGGCCATCCAATCCTCCGGACAGAGGGCCGCGGCCATTGTCCAGGATTTGCTGACCCTGGCTCAAAGGGGTGTCCTTCAAACCGAGGTGCTTAACATCAACAGTGTCCTTTCGGAATACATGATGTCACTGGAATACCAGAAATTTAAGCAGGACTACCCTTCGGTGGATATGGAGGTCAATTTGGCGCATGACCTCATGAATGTTCGTGGATCCCAGATTTACCTTTGCAAATCGGCGGCGAACCTCATCGCCAATGCGGCGGAGGCCCAGCCGAGCGGAGGAAAAATCCTTGTTTCGACGAGAAACCGCTACGTCGACCAACCGATAAGTGGCTACGATACCATCAACGAAGGCGACTACGCCGTGCTCAAAGTGCAAGACTTTGGTGCCGGCATTTCATCTGAGGAAATGGAGCGCATTTTCGAGCCCTTTTACACAAAAAAGGCTATGGGCCGGAGCGGAACCGGTCTCGGCATGGCGTTGGTTTGGGGAACCATCCAGGATCACAACGGCTACATTCACCTCAATAGCACACCGGGTGTCGGCACCACCTTCGAGCTTTACTTGCCAATTACCCGCGAAGAGGTCCGGGATGATGTCGAACCTATCAATATCGACGCGTGTCTGGCCAACGGTGAAAAAGTTTTAGTTGTAGATGATATTAACTATCAACGTGAAATCGCCTCTTGTATGCTGCAAAAACTTGGTTATGTTACTGATGCGGTTGCCAGTGGTGAAGAAGCCGTGGAATACATACAAAATAATGAGGTCGATCTGATCGTATTGGATATGATAATGGATCCGGGGATTGACGGCCTGGAGACTTACAGGCGTATAAAAAAATTACGGCCGGACCAAAAGGCGATCATCGCCAGCGGATTTTCAGAAGGCATACGTGTCAAGAAGGCGCAGGAATTAGGGGCCGGAGCTTATGTCAAGAAACCTTACACAATTGAGAAGATCGCCCAGGCGTTACAGGATGAGTTGAACAATTGAATATCTGTGTTTTCTTAAATCGCAATTAATAAATCCTTGGCAAAACCAATGCAAATGGTTATGCTTTAACGCTGACAAAATATATCGACGTGGTCTCAAGGTTGAAAAACCCAGACAGCTCGTATCAAGAGGATCGTGCCTTCATCTGGTTTTGAATCCATTTCACTCAATGTGGTATGACGGGTATGCCAGATTTTGATTAATATTGGGAGCAGTATCCAGCGGTTGTAACCTCTGAACCCAGAACCTCTGAACCTAGAACCTCTGAACCTAGGTTATAACCTTTGTGGCTTAGTGCCTTAGTGGCAAAATTACTAAAGTTACTTCAGATGGGGATTCACGCGTTGCATCAAGATCCGCAAAATAGCAAAAAAACAGCATTAAATGACAGGGAAGCCAAGCGGCTTCTCAAGAAATTCGATATTGCCATGGTGCCCGAACGATTTGTTGGCCGGCAATCGGAAGTGGTTGCCGCCGCCCGCAAAATCGGCTTTCCGGTGGTGCTGAAAGGCACAGGTCCAAATCTGCTGCATAAAACCGACCGGGGCCTGGTACACCTCAATTTGTTGGATGCCAAGGCTATTGAAAAAGCAGTTCAGGAAATCGCCACCGAAGCAACAGAAGAACTCGAAGGGTTTTTAATTCAACCGCACATCAAGGGGCGGCGAGAATTTGTGGCCGGTCTGTTTCAGGATGATCAATTTGGTCCGGTGATCATGTTCGGCGTCGGGGGCGTGTTTACCGAAGCTTTTTCGGATGTCGCTTTCCGCTTGGCGCCGCTGACCGCAGCCGATGCAGCCGAGATGCTTGAAGAGATCCGGGGCAACGCACTGCTGGGTAATTTCAGAGGGGAAAAGGCGGCTGATCGCGATGGGTTGATTCAAACATTGTTGGGATTGTCTTGTATCGGCGCGCAGCATCCGGAAATTTCAGAAATCGATTTAAACCCCCTGCTTATTACGGCCCAGGGACAGGTGCAGGCGGTGGATGCGTTGGTAATGACCGGCGGCCGACCTGCCCCAGCCGAATTGCTGCCGCCAATTTCACCCAATGCCATCGGATCGCTGTTTTATCCCAAAAGTGTCGCCATTGTGGGTGCATCCGCTCAATTGGGCAAATGGGGTTATTCATTGCTGACCAATACCATCAGCGGCGGCTTCAAAGGTCACCTTTACCCGGTAAATCCAAAAGGCGGTACCATCGCCGCCCGCAAGGTTTATCGCTCCGTGGCGGAAATACCGCAGAGAATCGATCTGGCCGTTGTAACCATACCCGCCGGTAAAGTGTTGGATCTCATCCCTCAATTCAGGGAAAAAGGGATTCGAAACATGCTGTTGATCACTTCCGGTTTCAGTGAAACCGGAGAACACGGCAGGCAACTGGAGAAAGAGCTGGTTAAAGCCGCCCAGCAGGCGGGGATTTTGGTTTTGGGCCCGAATACCATGGGCATCTGCAATCCTCATAACAATTTATACTGCACGGGTTCTCCGGTGATGCCCAAACCCGGTTCCACGGCAATGGTCGCGCAATCCGGCAATATGGGAATCCAGCTGCTGGCCTTTGCCGAGCAGCAAGGTATCGGCATCCGGGCCTTTTGTGGGTCCGGCAACGAAGCCATGATGACCATCGAAGATTATATGGATGGTTTTGAGGTGGATTCCCTGACCCGCACCGTGATTTTGTACATCGAAAGCGTTAAGAACGGCCGCCGCTTTTTTGAAGGTGCCCGGCG
>CALZJV010000454.1 GCA_945787595.1 uncultured Desulfobacterales bacterium
GGCTTTAATTGGGATATTTTCAATTACGGACGGATTACCAATCAGGTTCGCGTGGAGGACGCCCGGTTCCAGGAACTGGCAGTCAATTATGAAGATACCGTCATCCGGGCTGCCCAGGAAGTGGAAGACGCCATGGTCGAATTTCTGCGGTCCCAGGACGCCGTTTTAGACCTGGCAGATGCGGTCAAAGCTTCTAAACGTTCGGTGGATCTTTCCATGATCCAGTACCGGGAAGGGCTGGTCGACTACCAACGGGTGTTGGACACCCAGCGCTTTCTAACCGAACTACAGGATGATTTGGTGTTTACCGCCGGATCGGTGGGTCAAAATCTGGTGGCCATTTACAGGTCTCTGGGCGGTGGATGGGGCATCCGCGAGGGCAAAGATTTTGTATCCGCGGGTATCAAAGAGGAAATGGCGCAGCGAACGAACTGGGGTGGCATGTTGTCTCCGGACAAAACAGAATATCCGCCGTCGCAGGAGGTCAAAGCAGTTTTTCACCGGCCGGACTGGTAATTCGGGTTGCGGGGAAGACGGGCATAGAGCATGGGGCATAGCGCATAGAGCAGAGTTTTGAATGCGGAATTCGGAATGGGGAATTCGGAATGAAGTAAAGAGAAGTTAGGAAGGTGGGAAGCTGAGAAGCTGAAAGCTCAAGGCTCAAAGCAACAAGACGACGGTTGATTGGTTGATATAAAACTCAGCAAACGTAATCAACTTCGTCAACTCAATCATCCCAATCATCTTAACCCATAAACGGACCTAACTATTTAAATTTACAAATTGACAGCCTGTTCCGTTAAATTCCGAATGACTATTTAACCGGTACGAAGCTCATTTCAATGGGACGAATTAGCCGAAACCAGGGGGCAAGCTGAAAGGGAAATTTCCATGACCCAGGAATTTGACGCCAAAAAAAGTTATCTTGCTGTCAAAGCCAGTGAGAAGATGGTCGCATTTGCCGGCTTTATAACTCCTCTCGAAGAAAACGGCAAAACGAAAGAGGGGGTCGTTAAAATATCTTCCTTTGACCGCCCCTATGGCGGAGGCCATTTGACATTGACCTTTATTGTGGATAGAGGACCTGATGAAGCGCTTATAGATAAACATCAACGGTTGTGCGATAACCTTACGGAAGATACTCTCAGACCGCTGCTGGAGAAGGGATTTGAAAGGATGGTCAAAGTTGACCTGGATTCTCTAGAAAAAAGCAAGGGTTGGTATATAGAGGAAATTAATGTGTATTTCCGCACTGTGCAGGGTCGGAAAAAAGTTTTGATTGAAGAACAGCTTTTTCCGGCTATTGAAAAACTTCTTGCCTGCACGTTTGAACCGGTGGAATGGTGGCCGGAAGGCAGAAACACACAAACACCGGAGCAAAAGGAGATCGAAGGGCATATTTCTCTGAGGGAGCTTTTCAGAAAATGGTTCGGAACAGGATAGGGGTTGGCATATTCAACCGAAAGTGATCGGCTTCAGGTTCAGGGTTCAGCCTCGCCGCTGGCCTGAAAAGCGGCCAGTTTGATCGAATAGAAAACTTAACGAAATGCAATTCTATTTTTTTGACAGGATCAACAGAATGGACAGGATATAGTTATACTAAAACAAAATTATCCTGATAATCCTGTAAATCCTGTCGAAATTAATGAAGTTTCATACGAGGGTTCAAAGATTTTAAAATGCTGATTTCCGTAACTTTATATTCCATTGGTTGGATTGGCCTCTTTCTCCCATTGGGTGAAACATGGAATTCGACCCGATTGACGCGTAATTCGATTGTTAAAGACCAATTAAGGCACTTTAACTGGGAACCTTGAACGTTGAACCGCTCAACCCGAGGTCAATTAATGGGATATCGGAATAGGAGGTTTATTCTATCACGATAATTGTAATTTAAACCTCGCTTTAATATTCACCTTCCGAGGAGGTGCACATGCAGCTAAAAGTCAAATCAACCTCAAAACGGTCGGGGGTTGTTGTCGTATCCCCCATCGGCGCCATTAACGCCAATACCTATAGCGTTCTGGAAGAAAAGGTCGATGAAATTTTAAAAAGCCCGCCGGATGTCATCACCTTCGACATGGAATTTACCGACTACATCAGCAGCGCAGGCATCCGGGTGCTGTTGAAAACCAAAAAGGCCATGAAAGCAACCAATGGCAGGATTGCTTTTATAAATCTCCAGCCTCAAATTCGAAAAGTATTTGATATCCTCAAAGCTATTCCGACGCTTGAGGTGTTCGCCAACATCCAGGAATTGGACGAATATTTAGATTTAATGCAAAAGAAGGTACGGTAGGATATTGCCGCAGAATAAAATTAAAAATTCAGTCATAGAAGATATCGCCCAAACCGGTGAAATCAGCTCCGATCGCCAGGCCAAGGACAGCTTGCGTCTGCGACTCAAGGGCAGTTGGGAAATCGGAGCGCATTTTCCTTCAGCCGATGTCGTTCAAAAGCAGATAGAGTCGTCCGGTGCCATCCGGCGGATCGGATTCAATACGGACGACTTGACCGGTTGGGACAGCGGCCTGCTGACGGTTTTAATAAGAATTAGCGATTATTGTTCAAAGAAAAATATTGTTTTCGACAAGGGTGGTTTGCCGGAGGGTGTCGGAAGACTAATTGCCCTGGCCACGGCCGTCCCGGAAAGAAAAGGAGCTCGCAAAGAAGCCGTCCATGAACCCTTTTTTCCCCGTGTCGGATCAGCGGCCGTCGATATGTGGCAGTCTACCCGTGAGTTACTGGCCTTTATCGGAGAGGCGTCTATCGCATTTTTAAAGTTTCTGGCGGGAAAGGCAAGTTTTCGTCGCAGTGATTTTTTCCAGTTCATCCAGCAATGCGGCGCCGATGCACTGCCCATCGTTACCCTGATCAGTCTTTTAGTCGGCTTAATCCTGGCCTTTATCGGAGCCGTCCAACTGATGATGTTCGGCGCCCAGGTTTATGTGGCCGATTTGGTGGGCATTGCCATGGTACGCGTTATGGGGGCTGTCATGGTTGGAATTGTGATGGCGGGCCGCACCGGAGCGGCCTTTGCCGCCCAGTTGGGAACCATGCAGGGCAACGAGGAGATCGATGCCTTAAAAACCATGGGTGTGTCCCCCATGGAATTTCTGGTATTGCCGCGGATGCTGGCCCTGGTTCTGATGATGCCGCTGCTGTGTGTCTATGCCGATTTAATGGGTGTGCTTGGCGGCCTGATCGTCGGTGTCGGTGCACTCGATATCGGTTTGTTACAGTATATCAATCAGACAAAGGCCGCACTGAAGTTGAGCTTCTTTTTTATCGGAATTATTCATGCCACTATTTTCGGAGTGCTGGTGGCCCTGGCCGGGTGTCTCAGGGGAATGCAGTGCGGCCGGAGTGCTTCGGCGGTAGGGGATGCAACCACCTCGGCGGTGGTCACCTCGATTGTAGCCATCATCGTCGCCACGGGGTTAATCACCGTGATATGCAATGTGCTGGGGATATAAAGGTGGAAGGTTCAGGGTTCAGCCCAGCCGCCAGCCAAAAAAACGGCCGGTCAAATCGAAAAAGAAACTGATGAACGTCGAACATCGAACGTCCAACATCGAACGTCGAATGAATGTATTCTGTCTGTTTTAAAAAAGATTTCGCGAAGCGATTCCATCCTTCGTCCTTCGCTATTCGTTATTCTGCGGTTCGCTTTTTTATTTTCGTGTAGTTTCACACGAGCGGCGCTGCTGGCCAAAAAGCGGCCAGTTTAATCAGAAAAAAACTACAATTTTGTAATAAATGATGAAGTTTCATACGAGGGTTCAGAGGTTCAAGGTTCCTTGAATAAGTGTCAGGATTTAATCGGTTTCAGGTGTCAGTGTTCAGGTTTCAGCTCGATCAATTCTGACACCAGACACCAGACACCTAAACCCATGGGCTTGTAGAGCTTATATCATTGAAATTGGAAAAAATAATTTTGCCGGAAAGTATAAAAAATAAAAAAGCCCATATCAGCGTCAAGGACCTCACCATGGCTTACGGAAGCTTTGTGGTTCAACGGGACCTCACGTTTACGATCAACCGCGGCGATATTTTTATCATCATGGGCGGCAGCGGGTGCGGTAAAAGTACGCTGATGCGCCATATGGTCGGGTTGAAGGCGCCGGCCAAGGGGCAGGTTTTCTATGATGACGTCAGCTTTTGGGATTATGCGAAAAATCGGCATATCATACCAGAGTGGTGCGTTGTTCAGCTCCATGACCCTGGCAGAAAACATTGCGCTCCCGCTGCAGCAATATACGGATTTAAATCCGGCTCAAATCCTCGAAATCGTAGCCCTGAAGCTTTCCCTGGTCGGCCTGGCGGGGTTTGAGGATTACTATCCGTCCGAAATTAGCGGCGGTATGCAAAAGCGGGTCGGTCTGGCCCGGGCCATCGCATTGGACCCCGAGATCGTGTTCTTTGACGAGCCGTCCGCAGGACTGGATCCCATCAGTGCCCGGCTGCTGGATGATCTGATTCTTGAACTCAGTGAAAGCCTGGGAGCCACCGTGGTCATCGTCACCCACGAACTGGCGAGCATCTTTGCCATCGGCAATAACTCGGTGTTCCTGGACCCGGAGGCAAAAACGATGATCGCACAGGGCGATCCCAAAAAATTGCTGGCGGAATCGAAAGATCCGACGGTTCATAAATTCTTAACGAGAGGAGAAGGATAGGTTGAATGGGGAAGTGGGAATGGGGAATGCGGAATGAAGTAAAGAGAGGTTAGGAGGGTGGGAAGCTGAGAAGCTCAAAGCTGAAAACTTAAGGCTCAAAGCGACAAGACGATGGTTGACTGAGTTGAGTAGTTGATTAGAAAAAAGTTAAGGTTGATTGGTTGAGTTGTTGATTAGTTGATTAAGGTGGATGGATTATATCCATTTAAACCCGTCAACCTATTCAACTCAATTTACCCAATAAACTTAATCAACCTAATTAACTCGATCATCCCAATAATTTTAATCCATCTAAATGTTGCCAATTTCTTTATACTACTATGCAGCAGGTAGTTTGACCTATATTTCAATGCATATTTCAAGGACAAATAACTCATGAGCAAACAGGCAAACAAAACGGCGATTGGTGTGTTTGTGGTGGGAGCGGTGGTGCTGGCGGTTACCGCCATTATCGTATTCGGTTCCGGTAAATTCTTTGTTAAGACGGACTTGTACGTTGCATACTTCCCGGGATCGGTAAAAGGTTTGAGAATCGGCGCACCGGTGATGTTTCGGGGAGTTAAAATTGGTGAAGTGACCCAAATGAGGATCTATTCTATTGCCAAAGATATGTCCATCGAAATTCCGGTTATTTTCAAAGTAGACCCGGATAGTTTCACCAACATCGGTTCGATGGTTGAAGCTGTTGATGAAAATGAAAAGCAAGAGATGGACGCAATGATAAAGAAGGGGTTAAGAGCCCGGATGGAAATGCAGAGCTTTGTCACCGGCCAGAAGATGATCAATATTGATTTTTATCCGGATACTCAGGTGAGACTCATGGGAGAGAAAGGCATTGCCCTCGGCAAGGATATTATTGAAATCCCGACGAGTAAAACTTTCGAACAGGAAATTGGCAAGACACTTGAAGAAGTGCCCATCGGCGAGCTTGCAGAAAGTTTACGAAATTCCATGAAAGGTATCGAAGGCTTCGTGACATCTGAGGAACTCACCCAAAGCCTTCACTATTTTAAACAAACGTTGAAGGACGCCCGCGACCTGGTACGCCGCGTGGATGAAAGAATCGACCCGCTTTTTGCCAATGTCGAACAAACCCTCAAAGACGCCCAGGCGGTGCTGCGAAATGTCGACAGCCAGGTCGACCCCCTGGCCGGCAGCATCAAACGAACCGCTGACGATGCTCGCAAGCTGTTAAACAATGTCAACCGGCGGGTCAAGCCGATTCAAGCCGACCTGGCGGAAACCACCAAATCGCTGCGGACTGCACTGGAGACAGCCGGAGATGCGATTGAAGAAATGGATGGAATGGTGTCGGAAAATTCAGAGTTTCGCTATCAGATAGATATCTTTCTGAGAGAAATAACGCTGATGGCCCGATCCTTGCGGAGTTTCGCCGACTATCTCGAACGCAATCCCGACGCGTTGATTCGTGGAAAACAGAGGAGGGAAGGTCAAAAATGAGTATTGAACGCTTTGGTCTGTCAGGTATCATTCTCTGCGCAATTTTGTTAATTGTGCAAGGTTGTAGTGCGATATTGGGAAAAGGTACCCAGCAACCTACCCAAAACTATGTTCTCAATTCTCTGTACAGTGAGGAGATCGAAACCCAGGCGGTGGCGGATTTAAACGCTATCGGAATTTTGGTGGGTCCAATCAGATTGGCGTTGTATCTCGATCGATCGGATATCGTCATCCGAGACAGCCAGAATCAGATTCGCCTGGCCGAATTCTCCCAATGGGCCGGTCCGCTGCAGGAAAATTTCAGCAGAGTTCTGGCAGAAAATTTATCTGTTTTGCTGGCAACAGACAGGGTCGGTATATTCCCCGGGACCAGGGCGATGTTATTTGATTTTAACGTGACGGTCAATGTGACCCGATTTGACGGCATGCCCGGTGAAAAAGCAGACTTGAGAGCTCGCTGGGGAATTTTAGATAAGAGCAGAAAAAAAATGCTTTTTGAAAACCATACCTTGCTGAGCCAGCCTACCGAAAATGACAGCCTGGAGGCATTGATCGCCGCCGAAAGCCGCACACTGGCGGACCTGAGCCGCGAAATCGCAGAGGTGATCAAAACCCTGGCGGAAGGAAAAACCCCGGGAAAGAAGTAAAGAAACCACAAAAAAAACCGAGTGTATTGTGAAAAAAAATTTAATCCTGACAATCCTGACATTACTTCTATTTTCTTGTGCCCATGGCAAAACCGATGATTTTCCAACCGTCGCCGATACGGCCAACGCTGCGCATGTGTATATCATCCGGGATAACAATCTCATGGGCTGGGGATTTTCTTTAAAGGTGGCGCTGGATGAATCCATCATCGCCCGCCTTCGCTCAGGGGAATACGTCTCTTTTTATGTCAAACCCGGATTCCACTCCGTGGGAATAACCGAACCGACTCTGACCGTACCGTTTGCAAAGGGCGAAAAATACTATTTCCTGATCGGTGCCGATCTTTCCCAATTCGGCTTCGAAATCCAACGCATCGGCAATGAGAAAGGTAAGCAGTGGCTGAACAAAACCAAACCGGTGCAATAGCATAGGGCAGGGGGCGGAGGGCATAGGGCATGGAGCATAGGGCATGGGGCAGAGGGAATTGAATGTGGAATGCGGAACGGGGAAGGCGGAACGAGTTAAAGAGAAGCTGGGAAGCTGGGAAGGTGGGAGGCTGAAGGCTCAAAGCTCAAAGCAAATGAGATTAAATTGAGGAGCGCAGCGATATCATTATTCGATGTTCAACGTTGGATGTTCGACGTTCTTCTTTCAAAACAATCCTGTGCGGCATAAATGTAGCCTTTGAATGTTTACAAAACAACTTAGTGCTTAGAACGCTCTGCCCTATGCCCCATGCCCTATGCTCTTTGCCCCATGCCCTCTGCTTCCTGTGCCTTGACCTTGAGCTTTGCGCCTGATTTTGCATCCAGCATCCAGTATCAAGCCACCAGTATCAAGCAACCAGTACCATATATACATCCATCACATTGGTACGGGTGGGTCCGGTGATAACCAGGTCTCCCAGGGCTTGCAGGAAGTGGTATGAATCGTTGTGTCGAAGGTAATTTAAAGGATCAAGTCCTTTGACCCCGGCCCTTGTAACGGTGGTTCCATCAGCAATTGCTCCCGCGGCATCGGTGGGTCCATCCGTGCCGTCGGTTCCTCCGCTTAAAACAACGACATTATCCATACCATCGATGATGAGGGCGGCGGCCAGGGCAAATTCCTGGTTGCGGCCGCCTTTTCCGTCACCCAGGAGGGTTACGGTGGTCTCCCCGCCGCACAGAATGCATGCCGGAGGCGGGAACGGATTTCCCGAACTGCGAACCTCTTTTGCGATTGCAGTCAGCACCTTGACCACCTCGCGTGCCTCCCCCTCCACGGTAGAAGAAAGTATTAAAGGCTGGTAACCCTGCCTTTCGGCTTCTTTGCTTGCAGCTGTTAGAGCCTGGATGTTTGTCCCCACCAGCTCAGCGTAACAGCGCTGGAAGGCAATATCTCCTGATTTGGGGGTATCCTGGATATCTCCCTTCAACCCCTTTTGAAAGCGGTCCTTGACCGACGCCGGCACACGCTGCCAGATGTCATATTTCTTAAAAACGCCTTCGGCGTCGGCAAATGTACTGGGATCCGGTACCGTGGGGCCGGAGCCAATCACATTGAGATCATCTCCGATGACATCCGAAAGAATCAGGGTGACCACCGTTGCCGGATGAGCGAAACGAGCCAGCCAGCCCCCTTTGGCGCGCGAAAGATGTTTGCGGACGGTATTGATTTCGTGGATGTCCGCCCCGCATGCCAAAAGGAGTCGCGTCACTTCCTGCTTATCCGCCAGGGTGACCCCTTCTGCGGGAGCCACCAGCAGTGCAGATCCGCCACCGGAAATGGCACACAATACCAGATCTCGCTCACCGGCCTCACTTACGAGTGACAAGATATCCTCGGCGCCTCGTATTCCGCGTTCATCGGGAACAGGATGTCCGGCCTCATGTATTCTTACATGCTGTAGTGGCAGGCCGTGTCCTTCCTTGACCACAATGACACCATCCGATATTCGATCGCTGAGCAGGTCCTCCAAAGCCCTGGCCATGGGCGCACCGGCCTTTCCGGCCCCAACCACCAGAATGCGATCATAATCTTTAAACTTGAATCGGCGCTCTCCAACTTGCAGGGCGCCGTCGATCCGCTTGACATATCGAAGAACAGCCTCAATCGGATCTACAGCCTTCAGGGCCGCCCGGAAAATCACCTCAGCCTGCTGTCGCATGCGTTCTACGTGGTCGACTTGTGTCGTCATCATCTACCTTTCATGTTTGTTTTTGATGTCAGATGTCAGAAAACAGAGCTCAGATGACAGATTTCAGAATACCGGGGTCAGAGTAAGGAAATCAGAATGTGGCAGAGCGCATAGAGTAATTGACGGAGATTAGCGCATAGTGGGCAGAATCCAGAGTGCAAGATGTGGGAGTGGCTTCCAGCCGCGATTTTAGCAGCATGATGCTACTCGCACAGCAAATTTGAGATTGCTTCTAGAACGCTATCTTGATTTATTCAATAAATTCTCTAATCGAACTGGCCAGGTAAACCTATCGGCCTTTACCTGCTAATTGTATCTGATCACATTCCACTGTCCCCTAACATATGAAGTCTGACTTCTGTCATCTGTTTTCTGACCTCCGCATTCAAAGCGTCGCCATCTTGTCAAT
>CALZJV010000455.1 GCA_945787595.1 uncultured Desulfobacterales bacterium
AAATTGTATTTAAATATCATTCCATTTGATATTATATTTTGCCAGGTATTTCCGCAGTCGATCTGAATCGTTGGTTTTCCTTTTGTTTTTCCTGGAAACAGCAAAAACCTTCCTGCCGGCTTCTGACATATTTTTTGATTCTTTGCATACTTTGAGAACATCAACCAGCTGAACTTTTTCAAAACGATCAAGTTGCTCAGCTCTGTCTGCACCAATCACTTCATTTAAGAACTTTTTGTTGATGTTTGTCTCCGCAGCACTCCACAAAACTTTTAACCTTGCAATTTCTTCCTGAACAACTTCTTTTGTAATACGACCACCCGGGGCAAGGGTGGACATGCGGGTAACGGCTCCGTTAAGGTCTCTGAAATTTGCTGACCACAACGCATCAGAAGAAGTTGCAAACGTAAGGAATTGTTTTCGGGCCTCCTTATTAAAAGTAATATGCATATTATTTCTCTCCGCAAATCGGTCCAGCTCATATTTCAGGTTCGGTTCAATATCTTCCGGCCTTTCCGCAAGCCCCGGCATATGAAATGTCCATAGATTTATGCGGCACAGGAGATCTTCACGGAAACAACCGTTTGCCACAATAATTTTAAGATCACGGTTCGTACCGCATATAAGTTGAAAAGCACTTTCCGTTTCCTCATCAGAGCCTAAGGGAAGAAATTTTTTTTCTTCAATTGCGCGAAGCAGCATTGACTGCTCATCAAGGCCGAGTTCGCCGACTTCATCCAGAAAGAGCATTCCTTTGTCTGCCGCCCGTAAAAGTCCGTTTCTGTCCTGAGTTGCCCCTGTAAACGCGCCTTTTTTATGTCCAAACAGGGCTGACATTGCGGCATCGCCACGCAGGGTAGCGCAATTGATTTCAATAAAGTCACCTTTAAGCTGCCGTCTCGTTTTTTTCAGCTCATAAATACGCCTTGCAAGATTTGATTTTCCCGCTCCCGTTGGTCCTGTGATAAGAACAGGATCTGTTGAATTCATGGCAACTTGTTCAATCCGTTCAATCAAAGCATTAAACGCTTTATTGCGTGTTTCGATTCCGGATTTTAAAAAGGTAATATCATCAGCCAATTCCTGCCTGAAGCGCATGGCAATCCGATCGTACTTAGACAGGTCAAGATCGATGATTCGATATTCTCCACTAACATCATTATCTTTTTTTTTGCCTGAAGAAGGGCTTGTTTGAATAAGCTTTGCAGGCAGGTAATTTGATTCAGTGAGAAGATAGAGACATATCTGCGCAACATGTGTTCCTGTTGTAATATGAACAAGATACTCTTCATTGTCCTGATCAAAGGTATAGGCTTTTGCGAAATCATGCAAAGCTGCGTAGACTTCTTCAAGATCCCACGGGTCACGAAAGTCAACTGGATATGAAACAACTTCTGTTTCCGGAGAAATATGTTTAATGTCTTTAACGACACGATCCTGCAGAGATTTGAATCTTTTTTGATACAGCAGTTCGAAGCGGCTTACCAGTAAATCCTCATGCTGGCACAAACCAACAGTAGGACGCCATCGTTCCCATCGTTTTGACTGTTTCCCCATATCCAAAGTGGGGCCGAGCAGCCCTATGACAACTGTTTTTTTCATATAAAATAATCTATAAATTTATAAAATATTATAAAATATTTATCAGGTATAATTTCTTGGGTCAAGTGATAAAATAGAGGGGAAAAATTTTATATAGAATAATATCAGATGAATACATTTGATATGGATATTTTTTAGGCAAATGGCACGTCTGTTGCTCTATCAGGCGGACAATTGTTCTTTTAAATGCTGATACCCGCCGGGCCAGCGACGCACTTCATTCAACAATGAAAGTGAAAAATTTTCACTGTCTTGCGGTAAATGTTGTGTGTATCGAACATGGAATCTGACGAGTTTAGGTATCAGGTGAGGATAGCTCAATTGGTAGAGCACCGTGTTGAGGCCACGGGTGTTGCAGGTTCAATTCCTGCTCCGACCAGGGTTTCCAACCCTCATGATCGCTGTAAACGATCACCTAACAGGCCCGCGGGGAGTGAGCGGTTTTCCGCCCGGTTTTATCCGAGCTTTCAGCCGGAATCGGATGGCCTGAATGTGAATCCGGTTTTCAGATAGGATTGCATCAGGCAGCGGCAAAAGCTGATGCCCGGGTAAAACAGCACTTGAAAACATGCCATGCAGCGCGTGGATACCGCTTCATCTAAGAATTCAGGCGAACGGCATGATATTTATCCAATTTATGAAGCTCAGATGAACACGGGTTTTGTAACGGTTTAGATAAAATGCATGGTTGCCTGAAGGACAAAAGAAGCTTAAACAGCGCTCCGCGTGTTCAGTGTGGAAAGATTTCAGCTTGCTTCCCAACGGTTTATTAACCCGGCGTCATTATAACAATGCCCCAAATATTGATACAGGGGAAAGGAGAGCAAAATGTTCTTAATCAAAACAGCAAAAGTTCGTTCTTATGAAAAAGGCCTGTACTTTCGGGATCGCGAATTCCAGGGAATCCTGGACGCAGGGCACTATTGGTTTGTCGATCCGCTGTTTAAGGTTAAAGTAGATGTTGTCTCTCAGCGCACTCCCTGGATCGAGCATGAAGATCTGGATGTTATTGTCAAATCCGGCGTTTTTGAAGGGCATGCAACTGTCGTGGATCTTAAAGATTATCAGCGGGCACTGGTCTGGGTTGAAGGAAGATTTGAAAAGGTACTGGGTCCTGGATTATATGCTCTGTGGACCAAAGTCCGTGATGTTCGGGTCGAAATTATGGACGCACGCGAAGTTCGCTTTGAACATGAAGACTTAAACCTGATAGCAAAATCCACGGATGTAGAAAATGATCTGAATATTTCTACGGTGGAGCCGGGATTCGCTGGTGTTTACTTTAAAGACGGCACCTATGTTGAGACTCTCGGTCCGGGTCAGTATATGTTCTGGAAAAACACGGGGAAGGTAAAATTTTACCATGTTGACATGCGTGAGACGGTCCTGGATGTGTCCGGTCAGGAGATCATGACATCTGATAAGGTTACACTGCGCATGAATTCGATGATCACATACCGGGTTGTAGATGCTCTTAAATCCGTGTCTGTTGTTGATGACAGTAAACAGGCCGTTTACCGTGAAGCCCAGCTGGCGTTAAGAGCTGTTATTGGAACTTTTGATCTGGACACGCTTCTGAGCGACAAAGAGAAGGTGGCAGAAGATCTTGAGGGCACAATAAAAGACCGTGCCGCTGCATTTGGTATCGATGTTTTATCAATTGGGATTCGGGATGTTATCCTGCCCGGTGATATGAAAGACATGATGAATAAGGTCATCGAGGCCCAGAAAGCGGCAGACGCCAACCTGATCATGCGTCGCGAAGAGACAGCTGCAATGCGCAGCCAGGCAAATACGGCTAAGCTTCTGGACAACAACCCGACACTGATGCGGCTGCGTGAGCTTGATGTTCTTGAGAAAGTCGCTGGAAATTCCAAGCTTAACGTCGTACTTGGTGAAAAGGGACTTGCTGACAGGGTCGTAAACTTACTATAATCATTAACTAGTGCCCATCCCTATATAACTATTACCAAAGATGGGCACCTGATGGTGTTTCCAATCCAGAAATGCGGATTTTTGCCCAAGGTCAAGGAAATCAAGTGCTTGTGCGGAGGCGTAGTTTACTACGCCGCACAAGCAAGGGCGCAGATTGACGCCGAGATTGGGCAAAAAGACCATTTATGGATGGAAACTAACTAATGAGGATGCCCCGTCAATTGGACGGGGCAAAACCTCAAACCGGAAAAATATGAAGGGGAAATGATAATGGTTACAATTGATGGCTCATATGGCGAAGGAGGCGGTCAGATCCTTCGGACCTCTCTTGCGCTTTCTCTGGTCACGGGAAAACCGCTTTCTATACATAACATCCGGGCCGGTCGAAAAAAGCCGGGACTCATGCGCCAGCATCTTACTGCTGTAAATGCAGCTGCAGAAATTGGTCTGGCCGCAATAGAAGGCAACAGAATTGGCTCACAGGCATTTACTTTTGAGCCTGAAATGATCAAGCCGGGTAATTTCCATTTTGCCATCGGTTCCGCCGGAAGTTGCACCCTGGTTTTTCAGACAATACTACCGGCACTTTTAATTGCCGGCGAACCATCCGAAATTATACTGGAAGGGGGTACGCATAATCCGTTTGCGCCTCCGTTTGACTTTCTTGAAAAGGCGTTTCTTCCGGTTATTAATCGAATGGGACCCAGGGTTGATGCAATACTGGAAAAACCCGGGTTTTATCCGGCAGGAGGAGGCAGATTTAAGGTGTCGATTAACCCGGCAGGTCTTAACAGGTTTGATCTTCTTAAGCGCGGAAATATTATTAATAAAACAGCCCGGGCTTCTGTAGCCAACCTGCCGGTCAACATCGCAAACAGGGAGCTCAACGTTATTCATGAAGAGCTTGAATGGGGCAGAGAATTGCTTAAAGCCGTTGAAGTTGAAAATTCCCAAGGACCCGGAAATATTCTGACGGTAGAGATTGAAAGTGATAATATTACTGAAGTGTTTACAGGGTTTGGTGAAAAGGGCATTTCCGCGGAAAAAATTGGAAAACGGACTGTAAAGTCTGTCCAGGAATACCTGGCCTTTAATGTACCTGTGGGCAGGTACCTTGCAGATCAGCTGCTAGTACCCATGGCATTGGCGGGTGGAGGTAAATTCCGAACACTTTCACCAACCAAACATACGAAAACCAACGCTGAGATTATCAAAAAATTTCTTGATGTTAAAATTGCGATGAATGAATACGACCAGAATCAATGGGAGATCGAAATATGGAATGGATAAAAAATGAAGATAATTTTAATGTGCCGGTAAAATCATGGTGCAAAGAGATAGAAGAGGGGGCGATGACCCAGGCGGCAGATCTCGCAAAGCACCCGGTAGTATTTCGTCATGTTGCCCTGATGCCGGATTGCCATCAGGGTTATGGAATGCCAATCGGCGGTGTTATTGCCTGCACAAACGCTGTGATTCCAAATGCCGTGGGTGTGGATATCGGATGCGGCATGGGCGCTGTGCGGACAAGTATTGATGTCGCGGATGCAACCAGAGACCAGCTCAGAGATGTCGTAAAAAAGGTTAAGGAAACGGTTCCATGCGGTGAGGGAAGGGCCCATAAAAAGGCGCAAAACCAGGATGGCTTTGATGAAGTCATTAATTCGTTTAATGATAGAAAATGGTTTTCTGAGCATGTTCGGGACCTTGCCTGCAGAAATCTTGGAACGCTTGGCGGAGGAAATCATTTTATCGAAATCCAGGCCGGAGATGATAATCATGTGTGGCTGATG
>CALZJV010000456.1 GCA_945787595.1 uncultured Desulfobacterales bacterium
AGGTTTGCTTGTCAATTTGCGTCTATTCTTTAACGATTCGCACTAACCCTGCATTACGAGAAAGGGCCACTTGATCTGGTGATCGAAATGGCCCTGAAAATCTCTTCAAAATGTGGTGATCGCTAATCACGGTCAAAAAGTGTCTGATAGACGGTGACTTTTGAGACTGGTGGACCTGTTAGGTTGAGGTTTTCGTTTCTTTACCGGGGGAAGGTCCCGCGTCGGCTGGCTTGACTGGTCAGGCCAGTTGAGAGTTGTGTTATAGAAAATCCCTATGTTCCTAAGCAAACTTGTGGGGCACACAGCGACCGTTCTTCTTGCCGGTGGGTGTCGTTTTAGTCCGACTTGTCTTCTTCCTTCTGCTTGGATATGGTAATTATCTTGCTGTCTTCAAAGGAGACATTACATGGCAAATGGAACCTTGGTTTTGCGTTCGTAATGCCGGCAACTTCCATGCCTTGGATCACTTTACAGTCGGTTGATTTGAACAAATCGCGTACAGTTTCGGTCGCAGAATCGCAGCCCAAAACTATCACAGCATCATATTGTTTCGCATATCCCTGTAGCTTCTTGCGTCGGCCTGAAGTCCACATGCAAAGAAACCATTGATGATAAAGATTGCTCTTGAACACTTTTGAGTTTACACCCTTTTCCCTCAATCGGGATTGCAACGCCCTGATGTATTGTTCGAAGGGAGGCGACTTCAGGAAGTTCCTGAAAAGTTGAATAAAGGGTTTGTTTTCTCTCACGGCCACAGTTACTGCAGGACACATATAGCAGGGAACGATCAAGACAGAGCTCAGTCCTTCAACTTCAGAATCCAAATCATTAAGATGGATTGGCATTTGTCGCTCCTCCTTTTATCAATGGCTGAGCATCAGCGGCGGAGCACCAGTCTGTTCGGTCTTGCTTTTCGCGCTGCAAGTTTATTTTGTTGCCACGGCATAGAATTCAACGCCATGCTTTCCGGTCCCTCCCGCCAACTCCGGGGCATTTTTCCAGCCTGATTCTTCCAGGAACAGGCCAAGTTCTTCGGGTCGTATGCTCCAGATCCATGGCTCTCCAATGGCCTTCTGAAGCCACAGCATCAAACCTGACCATCGACCGGCATCGGGCCGACCATCAGAACCGGTAGGGATATAGCTAAAGGCGATTCGACTGCCGACACCTGTAATTTCAGCAGCTTGACAAAACAAACCCCGGACCGCTTCGGGAGGCAGGTACATTACCAGACCCTCGGCAATAATGACGGTTTTGGCGCTCTGGTCCCACGATTCCTTGGCCGCCAAAACATCTACCAGTTTCCGTTTGCTAAGGTCTTCCGAGATCAGGCAGAGATTTTCCCGCTGTCCCATCGCCTCTATTCCTCGAGCCTTGAGACGAGCTGTCGCTGGATGATCAATTTCAAAAAAGTTCACGCCAGAGAACTCCGGCCCCAACCGCCACCCCATCGTGTCATAACCGGCCCCAAGAACAAGGATCTGGGTCGCTCCGGCACCAATACCATCTCTTACCTGGCGCTCGCAGAATGCCTTTCTGTGAGCAAAGGCCTCAAACTGACCGGGCAGCATCCAATCGAACGCCTCGTAAACCGAGACCATTCGTTGGGAACGGGACCATCGTGCAGTTCTTGCTCCAACCGCACCGGAAGCAACGAGCAATTTCTCCGTAGCGTCGACAATCCCGGGAGGAAGAATTAGGTCCATCCCCGGTTTCGCCCCCAAGGTAACAACACTCAGGGCAACCTTGTACGCCGTTCTGCTCGGTTTGTCTTTGCGCATAGAATCTCCTTCGAAACAGAATATCTAAGCTTAGCCACGGCGGTCAGTCGTTCGCTGCAGCGCCTTGTTCGGCCTCCTTCTTGCGTATTTTTTCGATCGACTCTTGCACTTCAGGCATTTTCGAGGAAATCTGTGTTGCCGCCCCTTTCTTAAACCGGAAATCACAATGAGAACAGCCGTCGGCTAGTGTTTGCGTACGGATAAGACCCCACCCCATGGCCTCGCTCAAGGCGATGTCTGACATGCAGATGTACGGAGCAAACTCCTCTCCTCCATGTTTTTTCACAAAGGTGAGATTACCGCATTGAAGGTAATTAGCACCAAAGTCGAATTCGCTTTCCCCGCCAATGAGATACTCGACCTCAAAGTCGCCGAACCGAACCTTTTGTTGTTGCCTGGCTCGCCTCGCGATAATCTTCCTCACCAGTTGGGAAAACATGAAACGCCGCAGCAGCCACCGCTTCCATGAGGGACTCTCCGCTAGTCTGAAGCGAAGCGCCTCGTGGCACAGTTCCCATGCCTCTGCTGGCGGCTTGGCGTGTTTTTTCATCGTCTTATAGACCGCGAGTTCCTGGGCGGTGATGAGCAGAAAACGATTGAGTAGTCTGGCGCGCGCTCCTTTAATGTAGGGGATCTCCGGAATGAGCTGCTCATACTCCCGGCGGGCCTCTCTTTGCAACGTGCCGGCCAATTCCTTGCCATAGCGTACGATAAGCGAGGTTTTTATCAGCCCAGAGGTACGATCAAAGTCCTTCAGGAGCTTGCCCTGGTGCGCTCGATAATAGCCCTTTACTTGACTTGGCATTCCATCCCCCTTGAATTTGTCGCGTTCTTTATCGGTTGTGGCCCATGGTTATGACGACTTTTCCTTTGACCTGTCCCTCTTTCAGATAACGGATGGCCTCGGGGACCTCGCTCAACGAAAAGGTTCTGTCGATCACCGGCGTGATCTTCCCCGCGGCAAGGAACTCTTTCAGGATCGCCATGGAGTCTTTCTTCCCTGGCATTGAAAAATTCATATTCCGCAGCTGATTCACGAACGACGCCATCAACATCAATTTAAAAAAACGGGGCAGGAGGCCTAGCCAACGGTGCATCCCCTTGCCATAATTGTCGTGCCCGATGAGCACATAGGTTCCTTGAGGCTTAAGTGCGTGTCTGCAGTCTGATAAGGAATGGTTCCCCGGAATATCAAAAATGAGATCGTAGCGCTCACCACTTTGGGTGAAGTCTTCCTGGGTGTAATCAATGACCTGGTCCGCACCGAGCGATCGGAGTATGTCCATTTTGCTCGTGTGGTCCACGCCGCTCACTTCTGCTCCAAACGCCTTGGTCAGCTGCACGGCGAAGGCACCCACACCTCCTGCCGCGCCGTTGATCAAAACCTTTTGGCCCGCCTGGACCAGTGCCCCATCGCGAAGATTCCAGAGTGCGATTAATCCGGAGGTCGGTACCGCCGCGGCCTGTTCAAAGGTTATGCCTGCCGGCTTTAGTGCCAGTGCCTCTTCAGGAGCAGAGACATACTCGGCATAGGCCCCGCCGTTGATCCACTGATGGCCACTGATGGTCTCGCCAAACACCTCATCACCTGGTTTAAACCGTGTCACCTTCTGGCCGACCATTTCAACAAGCCCCGCCACATCCGTCCCCGGAATAGGGTTCTTTGGTTTGAGCAGCCCGGCCCCCATGAGGCGAAGGACATACGGCAGGCCACTCATGACGTGCCAGACATCTGGATGGACGGAAGCCGCATGAACATTTATCAGTACTTCATCGTCCTTGGGAGTTGGCTTTTCTACCTCTTTTAGCTCAAGAACATCTGGTGGTCCGTATTTAGTGTGTGTAATCGCTTTCATAAGTATTCCTCGAAGATTACTTCGATTCGACCATTTCCAGAATTGTTTGCGACAACGCACCCTGCAAGCTTGTAAAATTTAACGCCCAAGCTCACCTGCCGCCAACATTACGGACCAAAGAGCTTGGGGGAACCGCCATCCTTGAGGCGGGACACTGCGTCTGAGAACCCGCCGCGCTGTTGGCGGTCAGGTGCAGCGACGGTTATGCGGCCACAGCCCACATAACGTTTACGCGGTTGCCTTCTTACTCATATTCTCGTCGGGCATCAGCTCGAAATCTCTTCCCCTTCCCCCAACCGGCCACGTCGAAGGTACGCGGCCAGACGCTCCTCTCGCGCTTTTGCGATCCGCGCTTGTTGCGTCGCCATCAACCATTGCTCCAGTTTCTTGCTCTTGAAGAGCAGCCGCATGAGCGCGTTCACCCCGCCTGGGGATGGGGCATCAAACATCCGATGCTCTTTATGGAACCTGTAATCCGCCCGGAGTACCATCCCGCTTGTCGCTACCAAGTCGCGGAACGTCCAGGTGATGCCACGGACGCCGAACCGGTCGGCAATCTGCCATTTCTCGTCGAGCGCCCGGTCCAGGTCTTCGACCGTCCGGCGCACGGTGGCGGCAAAGACAGGGGCCTCCGCCGCGCTTTGGGTCAGCGCGGCGATGCAGCGCGTGCCGTACTTGTTCAGGACATTCCGCAAGTACCAGGCGGCCTCTGCCTCCAGCGGCCCGCCGCCGGTGGCGACTACGAAGCCATACTTGCCCTTCAGCGAGGGGCGATGGTTGATGCCCCAGCAGCGGTCGAGAAAAGCCTTCAGGTGACAGTCCACCATCCCGGAGGCACAGGTGCCGACGAACACGATGCCATCGACCTGGTGCAGGTGCTGCTTGATCGCCTCGTACTCGTCCTTGAGGACACAAACTCCATCCTCGTGGAAGTCGCAGAGGTAACATCCCACACAGGGGCCAACCTGGCGGTCTTGCAGCTCGATCACCTCCACGCTGTTCCGGGAATAGCGGCGGATAGATTCTATGACCGAGGCATTGGCCGAATCTTCCGACAGGCGATTGCCGGTTAGAACCAGGATCGTTTTGTCGCCGGTTTTCGGCACCGGGGGATCGTCCACGGCAAACCCTGGACCCCGGTACGTGGGCGAGAGATACCTGCGCTCCACCGGCGGATAGTGTCTGGCGGGCACGTACCCGTCGGCAAGCGTACGGTTGAGCTGCCCGGCCAGGATGCGGCAACTGTCCTCCGTCACTTCTTCGTCCACGTAGCCAAAGAAGGGATTGCCCACGGCAGAAACATCCCCGGCGTAGCTAAAGCCCAATTGCTCGCTGACAAAGCGCATGCGGTCGAGGATGAAATCGTCGTGGACGCGAACCGATGTCAGCACTGCCGCCGCGAGCTTGCCGCTGAAGTCATATCCCTGCGCAAACAGCTTGTCGAGGAGATACTGCATCTGTACCGGAACGAACAAAATCCATGCGCCGAAGGTCCAGACGAGAGCGTCGGCCGTCTGCATCTTTTCCACAATCTTCAAGAAAGCTGGCTCGGCTCCGCTGGGGTCGGTGGACAGCTTGGCCTTGGCCACGTCTACAAATTCGTAGTCGTAATCGAGGAAGCGGGCCAGGTACTTCGCCGTGCACAGGCTGGCGCTTCGTTTACGGCGGGGGCTGCCGCATAGAAAGAGTACTTTCTTCATCGTCATTGTCTTATCCTTCTTACATTTGATGGAAAATCGACTAATACTGTGGTTCAATTGTCAACTTTCATACACGCCTCCTCTCGTCTTGGCCGCACAACCAATTATTAAGTAGTTTTTATAGAATTTATCCGCCTTTTGCCTCCTGTCAATGGTTGGGTTTTTTTAACGTTAGCACAATAGCTTGGAATAATTTATGTTTTCAGTTGGATAACACTCCAAATTGTGTGCTTAAATAGAAATTGGATAACTTCCCATGCTTAATATCCCCAAAGACGTTCTCGCCAAACGGGCGGTGCGCCCAGTGAGAAGTCAGCCTTCTTTTTGCCCCATCCGTCGCCGAGGAATTCCTCCGGCGTCTCCAAGGGCCCTTTAACAAAGCCCCCGGCCAATGGGATTGTTGGAACTGGATTGTGGGCGGACACTACTTTTGTCTGATAAGATGTTCCAGATTGTTTGAGTAGGTCAAAAAGGGGGAGATCGGCAGATTCTTAAAACCCCTGGTCAGTATGACAATCGTGGTGCTGAAAGATTAGCTGAATTCAGTCTCTGCGGCGAAAACGCCGGACCAAGCTCGCAAGACAATCGAAACGGTGCTCCTCGGTTTGCCCACATCATTTTGGCTATTTGCGAGCAGTTGAATCCTGGATCGAATGAGGTCGGTTGACAACCCCGCAGACTAAGTTAAGGTCAAACCAAACGGTGA
>CALZJV010000457.1 GCA_945787595.1 uncultured Desulfobacterales bacterium
CAAAAGAGCTCCTGTCCATTGCGCCCACATCGGGATCAATTCAGATGCCTGACCCACCATGGCTTGGGCTGAAATACCCCAATTTGCATATATTTGATCCACCAGCAGTCCGAAAAGGACACTGCATACAGCGATAGATGATAGATAGATAGCTGTCGCACGCTTGCCCAGGGTACCGACCAGCACTGTCAGGGAAGCCATATTCGTGGCCGGACCCGCCAATAAAAATACCAGGGCTGCACCCGGGCTGACACCTTTCAAAATAAGGGCTGCAGCAATGGGTGTTGAGGCGGTGGCACAGATATACAGGGGAATTCCAACGACCAGCATCAGCAGCACAGCCGGTAAACCGGGTCCGAGGTACCTGCTGAAGACATCGTCCGGAATTAAAACGGTAATCAATCCCGCCAGCAGCAAGCCGAATAGAAACCATTTGGCAATATCTTCCCACAACTCTCCAAAGGCATAGCTGATTCCGGCTTTGATCTTTTCAAAAAAGGTGTGGTGGCGGCTATGTACCTCCGGATCACAATCATCGCCGCTGCAACAGCCGTCAACCGGGCAGCTGAGATCCGGAATGATTCTGTGGTTTTCCTTATTCCGGCCCAAAAGGTTTTCAGAAAGCCCGGCCACTACAGCTGTGACAAATGCTGCAAAAGGTCTTGCCACCGTCATGACAGGATCCAGCAAGGCGTATGAGATGGAAATGGAATCCACACCGGATTCCGGAGTCGAAATTAAAAAAGCAGTGGTGGCGCCGTTATTGGCACCCTGTTTGCGCAGCGACACGGCTGCAGGCAATACACCGCAGGATCACAACGGGATGGGAATGCCCAGAAAGGCAGCTTTGAACACTGAGGCAAACCGCCCCCGTCCCAGGTGCCGGACCACCGAATTCGGATTGAGAAATACCCGCAGAAAGCCGCTGACCAGCAATCCGAATAAAATATATACCGATGCGTCCAGTAGCAGGTGCCAGGACTCAGACAATACGTTTATAATAAACTCCAATTATATCTCCTCCACGATAATTTCAGAAGACAGAAGACAGAGGACAGAAGACAGAAGACAGAGGACAGAAGACAGAAGACAGAGGACAGAAGACAGAAATATAAGGATAGTTATCTGATATTATTAAAATAAAACCACATCTTTTCTTTCTCTTCAATTTGCTTTACCTAATCTTATGTCTTCTGTCTTTCGGCTTTGATCCTCTAACTTTCGTTGACGGTATTCTTAAGTTTGTTTTGTGAAATTTTGCCTCATGCGTCTGAACTAATTCTCTGACATCTGTCTTCCGATGTCTGCTCTCTGTCCTCTATTCTCTTACATGCTCCAGGCCGACCGCCAGTAATCCCGTCACATGCTCATCATCCAGCGAATAATATATAATCTGTCCTTCCCGCCTGCTTTTGACCAGCGCCAAATCTTTCAGCCGTCGCAGCTGATGGGAGACGGCCGATTCGCTCAAACCGGTAAAAGCCGCCAGATCGCAGACACACATTTCAAGGTTTCGCAGAACTATTACGATTTTAAGACGATTCGGATCGCCTAACACCCGGTAAGTTAAGGACAACCGCGCCAGATCGCGATCTGAAATAGCCTCTTTGCGGGCCTGTTCAACTTTTTCTAGGTGGACCACCCGAATCTGGCAGCCATCTTCGTCAATAAGCCTGGCTTTGGCGGATCCCATAACCTTCTCCTTTAAAATATGATCATATGTTCATATACGATAAATATTATGATTCGTCAATCATTAATCGCAATGGGTGGATTTCTGATTGCCGTGCTTGCCGCCTGGATCAGTTTATTAATTTCGCGCCGGATTAGTCGTCCCCTATAGGAAATGAAAAAGGGTGCCGACTATTTTAATTTAATTAAACGTGTATTTTCCTATCTCAGCATTTTCTATCATTAACACATATCCACAATTCTAACGGTTTAAGATTTCATTTGAGTATCTTAAAATTTAAGATATTGGTTTTATTGCATATATATAGCAGAACTATTAAATCTGGAAATAGCGCAATTTAGTTCGCATGCAAAACAGTTTTGGTGAAGATTCGATTCAAGTATTGTATAACTATCATGAAACGTTCATGAAACTGTAACACACAGTGCAATACGCGTTCCAATCAACGTGGCGGTGAGGGGCTGGCGTGTCTATAGCAGAAATAGTCTTGAAAAAATTTTGGCCTTTTATTGCCTGAAATTCGGCACGCCCACTTAACAGCCAGTCCGCTCCACTGCCTTGCTAAGCACCGCTTTTACCGCTAGTTTTATCATTCATCTTACAAAACTGAGTCCGCTTCATCTTTATGGCGGCGGCGTTTTTCGCTGCTGATCCGCTGATAAGTGTTATATCTCGTCTTTTATACGTTCGTTTTCCAAAGTGGTCAAGATCAAGCTCCTCAGAAAGCAGAAATTTGAAGAATGACTTTTTTTGAAAACGACAGGCTTGTTTTACACCAAGAAGAATTAGGTAATTTTTCATGACGGGAGCCACGAAATGCATTGAGATAGCCCGCTGTTTTGCCACATGCCTAATTGCTCTCTCCGCCAAATTATTATGCCAGGATATTCCATCAATCTCAAGAAAGGTGAACAAGCTATCTCGATATCGAACAAATCGTTTTTGATATTTGTTGACAATCTCTGACTTGTAGTGCCTAACGGTAATCACTTGATTGTAAAATTTATCCACGTCTTTTGCATATTTATGAAGGTGGTAGCGTTTTACGCCATACTTTTGGACAGATACCATAATCGGAACGATCAAATTCTTTATCTTTAAGGCAAAACCTTCAAATTCAGAATCAAAAGGAGCTTCCAACAGATCAGTATTCAAATCTCGTATCAAATGAACCCAGCACTTTTGTTGTGTGCATGGGATCGCATCATAGCCTGGATAAAAGTCAGAAATCAAGACGCCCGTATAATCAGTGAGCAATTCATGGACGATTGTCGGTTCTCTGGTTTCTGTTAACCGAAAGAGCACATGTTTTCCATCAGTAAATACCCAGACGTACTGATTCACGCCTTTCACACAGATTGCCGTCTCATCAGCATGGATAAACGGACTTTTCAGGAGATGCTGAATAATAATTTCCTCAGTTTTTGTATAGTAGGCCCCAAGCTCTTTAACAAAGTTAATAAAAGTTCCTCTATTCACATCTTCACCGAAATATTCTTTTGCCGCTTCACGGATACTATTATAGGGTAAACGGAGTCCCACACGTTGATAAACCGCCCAAGCTTTAAATCCGTGACCATAGATCTGGTGATGGCGATATTTGAGGATGCCTGAGGGGGAACGATGTCGATAGCACTGTCTACAATATCCTTGTGCTCCAACATACTTCGTCAGTGTTTTTTTGATGCCGCTTCTGGTTGAGACAATATCGATGATCACTCGTGTCGCTGTCTTATTCGTCGCAAAAAGTTTATGCCCGCACACAGAGCATAATTTTTCCCGAGGCACTTTAATCACACGAGTGGCCTTCAGGTGTGCAAGTACACGTTTTTCTTTCGATTTGTAGGCCCCATAGCTTTTGTTTTTGTGCTTCTGCTCTTGAGATGTAAACCGCTTTTCACTTTGAGCAAAACTGATTTTCTTATGCTCATATGCCAAATACGACATTTTTAAAATATCATTAAATTGCTCATGAACCTCCTGCCCGACCACAGATCTTGGCTGTTTTCGCTTGTCGGCAAAGTCAACATCATCTAAAGTTGCGGATGACAATGCAATTTCATAGAGTTTTGTAACTACTTTCTCAAGTGCATAACAATCTTCAGCATTATATGTAAGCAAGCGTTTCTTATACTGAGTGTCATGGGTTTGTTCCCAATAGTGTCGCCATACAAGACTTTGTAAACCGGAAGCATTCGGTGCTGTCCATGTGGCTCCAAGAAACGCTCCTAGATCTTTCAGACTGTTTGAATAGACAGGAAAATACACTTTAGCATGGATATATGAATTCACATTGACTAAACGCTTTTCCATAAATTCATTATCAGTTTCATAGCGTTTTGCGAGTTTGGCAAACGCCTTTGGCTCATAACTGCCATAATGGTAGATCGGCGTACCTGCAAACAGTTCCAATTTTTTAAGAAATGCATGCCACATAACTTCTTCGTCATGAGGGGCATCAGCCCAGAAAGGGTAATAAGTGGACTTCTCTCCGTCACAAACTAACAAGCCAATAAGATAGTACAGTTGTTGATCTGGAACCCCTTCAATATCAACCATAAGTTCAACGGGCTGTTTGGCGATAATGGGCAACTCTTGCACATACATTTTATTCTCTCGTAGAGATAGTGCCTGTAGCTCGATATTGTGGGTGAGTACATGTTTCTTCGCCCGCTTCCTGGGCCTTCTCGGTTTGAATACAAATGAAAGCTGCTTGATAGTAAAAATGCCTTTCTTTTCATACTTGGAAATAGTTTTAGCTGTAACTCGATCCAACAGACTGGGGTTGTCATCTTGTTGGGCTTTCGATTTACAGTGGTGTCGAAACTGACAGATCGGGCAAGACCGGTTTAAAACAAGAGGAGGCGGATCTGAAGAATCGATTTTCCATTGTCGTATTTCCCGTATAGGATCATAAAGGGGGATACACGCATTTCCTAATTTCATACGATGAGATCTTCCATCGAGCGTAACAATAGTTGCACATTCTGGAGAAAAAGCCTGAATCTGTTCCAAAACAGTACACGCAAATATGGCTTCAAGCCGTTGTCGCTTAGTAATTCTGTAGCTCCCTACACAGATTGTCGGCTCGTAGTAGAAGTTACCAAGGCATGATTCTCCCTGTACTTTGCTCAGTACAGCACAAAAAACTTCCAAATCATCAATTGCCAATGTCGCATTGAGAAGAAAATTATCACCATTTTCAAGCCGAGTTTTTTCATGATCCTGGGCTTCAGGATGTTTTTGAATGAAGCTATGCAAGTATTGACGCAGGTTATTCTCGGCTTGCAATTCAAGAATTTGAGCATACTCATGAGGCACCCCTTGATGGGCCGAACACATCAAAAGAAAGGCTTTAGTAGGACAATCAGTATAGGCGACAATTGCCTCCGCTGTTATCTTTCTCTGTTCCATTTCCATAAGCTTTTAGGAAACCACAATGGTGCTTAACCAGTGATTGCGTGGTTTCTGTATATGTTCCAGATCTACTATCTCTTGTTAGTAAAATTTGCTGTTTTAATGGTTTTCCTGAGCTATTGTCAATAGTTGTGTATGAGAAAATTAGGCGGCGATCCGATTTTCTTCAATACCATTGACAAATTTTACTCCTCTAATTACTTCTCCAAGCC
>CALZJV010000458.1 GCA_945787595.1 uncultured Desulfobacterales bacterium
TTTGTGTTTAGGGCTTAAATGCTGAATGATGACAAAGGCTATTTCAGGAGCGGGCGGCATATTGGCAAGGAATATTTCAAGGGCCTCCAAACCACCGGCGGAGGCTCCGATGCCGACAATGGGAAAGTTGGCCGGGTCTTTTGGCAGGGCGGCGGTCTTTTTAATCCCGGCAGGCGCAGAAGTCTTTTTTGAAGTGACGGTCTTTGCGGGTTTTTTTGTGGCAGCCATTTTTTTAGCTGCCGTCGGCGGTATTTTTTTGGTTGTGGGTTCTTTTTTCTTGGCCGGCATAATTACCACCTCTAAGTTAACATTCTTTACTTGGTAATAAGTTGCCTCAATTTTTGCGACAATTCCATCAGATTAAAGGGCTTCTGGATAAAGCCGTCGCAGCCGCGTTTCAGGATTTCAGTTGCCTGACCATCAAGGCTGTATCCACTGGAAAGAAGGACCTTCACCTTCGGATCCATCTCTTTGAGTCTGTCATAAACCTCTCCCCCACCCATTCCCGGCATAACCAGATCCAGAATGACCATCGCTATCTTTTGCCGGTTTTGTTGGTAGACCTCGATGGCTTCTCTACCTTGACGCGCCGTCAAAACCCCATAGCCCATTTTTTCCAATATCTGAACACCGACATCAATTATCATCTCTTCATCATCTACCAGCAGAATCGTTCCTGATCCTGTCAGGATTTTCTGATCATCCTGCAGCTCGTCAATGATTGGCTTTTCAGATGCCGGCAAATAAATATGAAAGGTCGCGCCCTGTCCCCTAGTACTTTCCGCAATTATCATTCCATCATGATTTTTTATGATGCCATAGGCAGAAGCCAGACCCAACCCGGTTCCCCTTTCTTTTTGCTTGGTGGTAAAAAAAGGATCAAATACTCTTTTCAATGTGTTTTCATCCAGTCCGACCCCGGTATCCGTGATCGAGATCACGACATATTTTCCGGGCCGGACACCATAGGCGCCGGCAAAGCTTTCATCAAGCATTCCATTTTCTGTCTGAATATAGAGATCGCCTCCTCCGGGCATCGCCTGCCAGGCATTCACGAAAACATTTAACAATACCTGATCAATCTGACTTCGATCGACTTCAACCGTCCAAATCTTATCCTGATATTTTTTATAAATTGTAATCTCTTTTTTTGTCCTGCCAAACATCTGGCAGCTTTTATCTATCAGAACATTTAGATCCGTGGGTTTGACTTCATATTTCCCCCCTCTGGCAAATCCCAAAAGCTGTTTGGTGAGCTTTGTCGCCCTTTTGATATAAGCCTCAATTTCTGTTAAATGCTCAAAATGGAAATGGAGGGGGTCCGTTTCGAACAGCATCAAGGACGTCCTGCCCTGGATGCCCATCAAAAGATTGTTAAAGTCATGTGCAATCCCGCCGGCCAAAGTCCCGACGGCATCCATTTTTTGAGATAATTGAAGTTGCTTTTCCAATTTGCGCTGTAAGGTTATATCTCTTAAAAAATTCAGGGTCGCGGGTTTGCCTTTCCAATTGATTTGAACTGCATTGAGATCGACCCACACCACCTGATCATCTTGGCCGACCAGTCTGAATGCATAGGTATCCGGCAGTCCTTCCCCTTTTATCTGGCGCTTGTGCCTCTCAAGAACCAACTCCCGGTCATCCGGATGGATATAATTTGCAAACGGAACCCGGTCCAAATCAAGGCCTAAATCATTGCCCATTTGATTTGCCTTCTGATTGGCAAATTTGATCTGTCCCTCTTGAAGGATAAAGATGGCATCATTGGCGTTTTCCACCAGAAGACGATATTTTTCTTCTGATAACCGCAGTGCTTCCTCAGTTTCTTTGAGATCGGTTATGTCTGTCAGGATCCCTATACTACCGGTGAAACGCCTCTTATCGTCGTAAAATCCTCTCGGAGATGCGAGTGTATGGACCTTGTTGCCATCCTTTGTTTGCCAGACGAGTTCGAATCTGTTTTCTTGACCCTGGCGTCTTTGAGCCATCTGATCCTGCATTAATGCCTTGTAGTCGTCATGGACAAAATCAATGAGATGGCAGCCAATAATCTCATCCCGCAAGTATCCGAGCATTTCGCAGAATCTTTCGTTGACGTAAGTAAATCGGTAGTCTTGGTCCGCCACTGCCAGCCCTTCATGCATGGTCTCGACGAGTCGGCGGTAACGATTTTCTGATTCCCTTAGGGCATCCTCGGTTTGCTTGCGCGCATGTATATCGGTTACGGCAGTTCGTATCAGGTTGCAGTTGTTCTTGTCATCCGGCACCACGATAGATTCCAGGTGGGCATGGAATTCAGAACCTTGATTCTTCCTTATTCTCAGCTCACAGGTTTGCCTGCTCTTGGTCTCATAAAGCTTCCTTCGATGGAGGAAGAAAGCATCCTGATCATCCCTGACAATGAAATCAGAAAAAGGACGGAATATCAGCAATCCCCTTTCCACGCCGACCATCGCAGCTGCGGTGAGATTGGCTTCCAGAATGATTCCCTGCTCGTTCAGCGAAAAATAGCTAAGCGGGGAAAAGTCGTATAAATCAGAATAGTTATCTCGTGCTTTTTCCAGATCCTGTTGCACCCGGCGCAATTCTTCATTCTGCATCTCCAGTTCTATCTGGTGAACCTGAAGATCCTCAATCAACTGCCTGATATCAGTGGGAGGTATATTTTTTACGGCCGAAGGCTTTTTACTCATGAATTCAAGGGCCTGCCTTCTTAATTTTTCTTTATCTATTTTCATGACGAACTTATTTTATCAAAATTGGAAATCCGGTCCAAGACATCACAGGCTCTACTTCCAGTCCCGTCTCCGGCTCGTAGACCCGAGCCTACGGGTCGGAGAGAGGGTAGATCCAGTTCAAAGATAGCCGGCATTGCCATAGCAGATTGCTTTTGGTAATCGGCATGACGTGAATCCCAATGCTGCAACCTCAGGGTGAAGCTTGAACGCTTGGTTGGGATATTGGGCATAAAGTGAGACGTTAGCGGTATAATGGATAATGGGGTTGGCGGAAGAAGATCAGTTTTCATATAGAGGCACTTATCAGAGATGAATATCAGGGTATTATCCGCTTTTCATACACCATGCTCCATGCGATATCTTACGGTAACTACCACCCGCCGCGGAGAAGTCAAGGTTTGTTTTTCTTCTCAGGCCACGGGGCCGATGGGCCGGAAGCTCGTCCAGAATTCTTTATTTGCCCTCCAGTAGTTGACGAGATTCAAATTCCGGTGCGCGCTCACCAAGATTGCCGTATCGATGATAATTGTTGCAGATACTCTGCTGCCGGTAATACTGCAATAGTTCAATTCGGCCGTCCATCATCACCGGGGTGCGGGCGATGTAAAAACCGGTTTCAGCCGCTGCCTGCCGGACATCCGGCGGCACGCGTTGGGGAGCAGCATAACGAATACGATCAATTTTTAATATGCTATTCATTAGCTCGTTGTCAAGCTCATAAACCACAGGGGTTTCACCGATTATCTGCCGGCCTTCTTTTGCTTTAAGAAATCGGGTGACACGGCTAACTAAATTTTTTGGGCTGCTGACCCGCAGGCTGCATCCGGAGACTATTGCGGCGGCAATTCTGGCCAGCGTCTCAAACAGACTGTCCTCGTGGTGCAATCTAATCACGACGGTACCCACCGGCAGATAGCGCAGGATATTGTCCTGCCCGCGAAGTTGAAAGTAATCCAGCCGGCGGGAAAATTCTCGTTCGACATGGTATAAGTAACTTTTAATGGCCCAAATGCTTTGTTGGATGTCTGCTTCGATTCCCTCAAATCCACCCCCATCCAGTTGTATCTGCCATTGCCGGGAAAGGTCCAGCAATGGATGGGGGTTTTGAATCGAACCAACAACCGGAGGACCGACCTCTTCAAATTCCATAAACTGGGCCACATATTTGGGACCGCCTGTTTTCATTCCCGCCCCCAGGGCTGATTTGCCCATTCCGCCGAAGGACTGGCGCAAGGTGACGGCCCCGGTGGTGCCCCGGTTGACATACAGGTTGCCGGCCTTTATACGCTCCTGCCAGTAATCTACTTCACGAGGGTCAAGACTCTCCAGACCGGAAGTCAAACCGTATCCGGTTTGATTGACCAACTCGATGGCATGAGCGAGGCTGTCCGCACGCATGACCCCCAGCAGCGGGCCGAAGAATTCGGTCATGTGGGTATAACTTTGCGGCCGAACACCCCATTTGATCCCCGGTGTCCACATGAAGGGGTTGTCATCGATATTTTGAGGCTGCAAGGCCCAGGATTCTCCGGGCTCCAAAGCGGTCAGGGCCTTTTTTAAATCGCCCTGCGGCGGTTGAATCAGGGGGCCCATTTTGTTGTAAAACATCCAGGCAGACCCCGTACTGAGGCTTCGGGCGGCATCCACCAACTGTTTTTTAAAATTGGCATCTTCATACACTTGCGGTTCAAGGATAAGCAGCGAGGTGGCCGAGCATTTCTGACCGCTGTTGCCAAAGGCTGAATAAATGACGTTGCTGATGGTCTGTTCACGATCCGACATGGCGGTGACGATGGTGGCATTTTTGCCGCCGGTTTCCGCCGCCAGCAAGACGTCCGGACGCTGCTTTAAAATGGACAGACCGGTGTCGGTACCGCCGGTCAGGATAATGAAATCAACTGCGGGGTGATGGGTCAGCTTTTTTGCAGTGGTAGACCCGGTGCAGGGCAGCAACTGCAAAATATTTTGCGAGACACCGGCCCGCCAGAAGCATTGGCAAAGCACCCAGGCCACCAGAATCGCGTCGGAGGAGGGCTTAAAGATCACGGTATTGCCGGCCGCCAGAGCAGCCGCAATACCCCCGCAGGGAATGGCAACGGGAAAATTCCAGGGAGAGATGACCACACCGACGCCTTTGCCGCGACAACGCAAATGGTCGATGTCGCCAAAGGCTGCAGCGGAAAAAGGATAATACTCGGCAAAATCAACGGCTTCGGAAACTTCCACGTCAGCCTCGGTGAACACCTTAGCGGTATTGGCGGCAGCCGCACCGATGAGATCTCCCCGGCTGCGGCGAAGTTCGGCGGCGACTCGGGCAAGAATCCGGTGCCGTTGTCGCATGGTCGTTTGCCGCCAGCCATCCGGATCCGCCCCGGCAGTGGCGACGGCGTTGTCAATATCTGCCGCATTCGCCATGGCAATGCGGGCAACCACCACTTTTGAGTTGAATTGAGAAGAATCCCGGGTTTCTTTGGTTTCACGATCGCCAAAAATTTCTTTGCCGGCTACCACCAGCGGGATTTCCACAGGATTGTCTTCAGGACTTTTTTTCCATTTTTGTTTGATTTTCTTGGCCCAGTCT
>CALZJV010000459.1 GCA_945787595.1 uncultured Desulfobacterales bacterium
GGTCGTGTTGGCCGATTGGGCATAGATGGCTAAATAGCCTTTCCTGACCTTGGGAGCCGGTGGTTGCCAGGCCGTCCATCGACGTTGCAGCTCTTCATCTGCAACGTGAAGGGTGAGTTTGGCATTGGGGATATCAACCTCGATTGCGTCGCCATCGGCCACCACCGCCAACGGTCCGCCGCCGGCAAACCGCCTGCTTCATCAAAGTCCACCATGAGATTTTTGCCGCTGCCCGAGGGGGCGATGTCACAAATCAGCGGGGTTTCTTTACTCGTGCGGTTGAATATTTCCAAGGGCACGGACAGATCCAACTCCGCTGCGATGGCCGCCAGGTGAAGTACGCCGTTGGTGGAGCCCCCCGTGGCCATCAGGATGCGAATGGCATTTTTAAATGCTTTGAAGGTCATAATGTCCGAAGGTTTGATCCCACTTTGGTGGAGTCGCACGACCTGACGGCCAGCCGCGAAAGCAAGGCGCATCAAGCGGGCGTCGGCTCCGGGCGTCGTGGCGTTCCAGGGTAGCGACATACCTAAGGCCTCGGTGAGGCAGGCCATGGTATTGGCCGTACCCATCACCGGACAGGCGCCGTAACCGGGACAGCCGCGATTTTGGATCTGGCAGTAATCCGCCTTGTCGAGAGCGCCCGCTTTGTAATCTGCAAAGTGACGTGGGGCGATATCCAACGGATCCACGTATTCGCCTTTGTAACGGTTGAGCTGCATATACCCGCCGGTTACTACCACCGAAGGGAGGTCCAGGCGGGCCGCGGCCATGAGATGGGCGGGAATCACGTCGTCGCAAACCGGGACGAAAACCAATCCGTCGAAGAGATTGGTCATGGCAACGGTTTCAATGTAACCGGCTACCAAATCCCGATGGGGCAGGTGGTAGTTGTCATGTCCGGCCATACTGGTGCAGATGGAACTGATCACAAACTCCCGCGGCGTGCCGCCGGCAGCCCATATCCCCGCTTTGACCGACTGTGTAACACGATCCAGATGAACGGATGCCGGGTTGACCTCTCCCCAACTGCTGACCACCCCGATCTGCGGTTTTTTGATGGCAGCTTCATCGTAGCCCACGCCGCTGGTCAGGGTTTGTCGTTCCACCATGGCATAATCCGGCAGATGGGCGTCTTGTTTTTCGATTTTCATTTTAGAGTAATTCCTCCAATGTTTTTTGGTTATCCCTGGAGGATCCGATCCAAGACAACGGCGATAAACAAGATGTCAAACCGGTCTCCAGACCCACTCCCCAATCGATGCGTTGGATGATGTACAATATCTTGGCAACGGATCTTCGGTTTACCGTCTAAACTCTAATTTCCTCACTTTTGGTAGAGGATCTTCCTTTTAGCTGCGGTGACATTCCACTCCCGGCCCTAAGAATCTGAATTGCAATTTCAGCAGACTCGAGATTTAACGTTAAAGTTAATAAAATCCAAGTCGTTCAATTTGTCAAGAAAAAATTAAACACCATCAAGAAAAATTTGTAACGTAAAAAACATTAGCGCCTTGAAAAGGCGTTTAAAAAATATTAATAAATATAATAATATAGATAAATTATGGATAGTTACCACAAACCCAGACAATATATCCAAACAAAAATAGGAAAATATGTTGATAGCGTACTTTTTTCTTGACAAGTCCTGATGGTCCATTTATTAGTGATTATATACTTTAACCTTTTAGTTGACCGATTCGATTATTTATGCGCTGATGGCCAACACTAGGCTTGTTTATATTTATTCGAATAAAAAATATCTTAACGATGAATAATAAAGTAACCATAAAAGATATTGCGAAAATGGCCAGTGTATCCGCCACCGCAGTGTCGATGGCCTTAAATGATCGTCCAGGCGTCAGTGAAATAACTCGGCGGAAAATTTTTGCTAAAAGCCTGGTTAGCAACCGAAGCTACACCATCGGTTTGCTTGTCAACAATATCGCCGATCCGTTTTATCCCGAAATGGCCAAAGGCATAGAAGAAAGGGCGAATGCGTTGGGCTATAGTTTGCTATTGTGCAACACCAAACGCAGCTTAAAAGGTGAAAAAAGATCGTTGGATACTCTACGGGCAAAGGGAGTAGACGGCGTCATACTCACCACGGTGACGGTTGATGACCCGAACATTAGGCCATTGATCGAAGAGCGATTCCCGTTTGTTTTGATCAATCGATTCTCCATGACCCCCGCGCTTGAGAACAAAATGGACTATGTCGTTCTGGACAACTACGCTTGCGGATACATTGGGGTCGAACACCTCTACCGCTTGGGGCATGATCGGACAGCTCTTATTACCGGGGCGCTGAATACATCCACTGGAATGATGCGCACTAAAGGAGCCACCCAGGCGATGAAAGACTTTGGGATGGATTTGGATTCAAATTTGGTGGTGGAGTCTGGATATGTGCGTGAAAACGCATATACGGCCGCCGATAGGATTCTTGAGATGAGAAATCCGCCGACGGCATTTTTTGCCCAAGATGATTACATGGCTCTCGGTGTTCGAGAGGCGGTTTTGAAAAAAGGTCTGAAAATTCCCGAAGAGATTGCCCTCATGGGTGTCGACGACATTGAAATGGCCTCCCTCACCGGTGTGGATCTAACCTGTGGATCTAACCACAATCAGCCAGAAGAAATATGAAATGGGCGTCATGGGGGTGGAGATTCTGATCCATAAAATCGAAAAAAACGCTCCGCATATGGTGAGTAAGGTCGTTCTAGAAGCTGAACTCATCAAACGAAAGTCTTGTGGGTACCACCTGCAAGGATATATTCGATAGGTTTCTTCTCGGAGATAGTATCCAATGAATATAAATAGATATAGGAGATCAAATGAAGAACTATTTTACCCGATTGGGCAACGGATTTTCAATCGAGATGACGGAAAAAGAGATAATGACAGATCTTGTGGCGGGCAGTGAGGACGCCGCTGATCGTGGTAAGATTCCACCATTATCGGAGGATGAACTGAAATACCTTCTCGATATTTTTTGTTCACCCTATAAATTCGTCAGTGTGGAACCCGGCAATGAAGTGGTCCTTAGCTATGATGCCGGAACCCTGAAAATCAGGCGCGTTGGGGTTAACACCGATCGAATTCATGCCCTACAAATTTATGAAAAACTGCTTGGAGCAGATACGCTCGAGCTGGCCCACGTAGACTACAGCTTCAAACCGGTTAAGCCCATCGTAAGCTACGAGCAGACCGTGCTGGAGCAAGCACTGATGGACACTCACGCCCCTCTATTTTACGGGGCCATGCCAAACCTCGGTCTGTACAGCCAACCGGATGGCCCCTATCCCAATCCGTTTGAATTGATACCGTTGGGCAAAGTTAAAGAGGCTCAGCAGTCCTATGAATCGACAGTTCAGGCGGCGGTTAAAGATATCGTGTTTGTATCTAGCGCAATGATCGAATCCGGGGCCGACGGTATTAACCTCGACACAGTGGGAGCCGCAGGCGATGCGGATTTTCTGGCGTCCCTGCAAGCGGCACAAATCCTGAAAGAGAAATACCCTGATATCTGCATCGAAATGGGGATGGCCGGTGAATTCATTCTGGGTCTGCACGGGGAACTGGAATATGACGGCGAGCAACTCGCCGGCATGTATGCCCACGACCAGGTGAGGATGGCCGAAAAGGCGGGGGTGACCATATACGGTCCGGTGGTAAACATCAAACCGAGCCGCTCTGTTGCCTGGAATTTGTCACGGGCCATCGCGTTTACAAAGGCCTGCTGCGAAGTCGCAAATATCCCGATTCATGCCAATATGGGTATGGGAGTCGGTGGTGTGCCCATGACCAACCACCCGCCCATCGACACCACCTCCCGAGCCTCCAAAGCCATGGTTGAGCTTTGTCGGCTAGATGGGTTGTAGGTGGGTGTCGGTGATCCTTTAGGCATGGCCATAACACATGCGATAGCCTCGGGCATGGGCGGAATGCGGACGGCCGGAGATCTGGTCGCCCGGATGCAAATGACCCGCGGCATGAAAAATCAGGAAGCCAAACAATATGTGGCCGACAAACTCAAGGTTTCAATTGCAGATTTAACGGACCCGGTGATCATGACTGAATTGCGCGAGGACTTGGAGATCGGATCGATGACCCCGATGCCCGCGTGCCTGAAGGGATTTGAAACCAAGTTACGAATTGCGGAACTTTTGGACATTGAAATGAATTGTATAAAGCGTTTGAAGGCTAAAGGATAGGTCTCTATCCTTACTAGTTTAGCTGATTGTCACAGACATAGACAATCAGCTTCTCTTCCGGCTTAAAAGCCTTCGTTAAGCCGTGACTTCTGCAAGCCGGTCAAAATAGCCATTCCATCCGCATAAAAGGCTTTCTTTAGATTCTTCGCTCGGCAAGAAATCATAGATTGGCATACCGGGATTTGTCGGTGGCAGCAATACATTAAGATCATCTATTTGAAACTGACCGACCGAAAGGCCACCTTCAACGCGCTTATGAGATACCAGTACCACCCAATAGGTGTGGTAGATGGCTCCGTCATTATCATATAAGCCATCAATGCTTTCATCCCACAGAGGCGTATCATCAAAATCAGGATGAACGGTAACAACCAACGCGAGAATTCCTCCGTCGACCGGGCCAAAACCAACGGCATCAGGTCTGAGATCAGTCACGAAGACATAGGATAGAACCGGAGCACCGTCAAGCTGACCTTGGGCTTTCGGGACAAGACCACCGGCGGTACCTTCCACCAGTTGTTCAAATACCATTAAATCCATGTCGCTAATATAGCGCACGGTGGCTGACTTTATCTTTAAATCATCCGATTGGAGTGTTGGGGTTGGTCGAATTCCGTTACCATCGGAACCAGTATTTGCATAAAGTATGATCATGAAAAAAACCAAAACAACCTGAAAATTTGAAAAGTGACATTTTGGGTGTATATTTAATTTTAATATGATATTCTCCTCTGACACTGCTGACCTCGCAGATTTCATGAGAAAGAATTTCAAGAAACACGGCAAATCCTCAGAACAAACCTAAACGGATAATGGATGAGTGCGACATGCCTCGCAGAAAATATGCCGGCAAGACAGATATCGGACTTCAACGTAAAAACAACGAGGATGCATTCTTCTTTAGTCCTGATCAGCATTTCTGTCTTACCGCAGACGGTGTAGGGGGTGCTGCGGCAGGCGGACTTGCCAGCAAAATCTTTACTGAAAGCGCGATAGAAACGTTTAGCGACAATTCCACTCGATCCGGAAAAGAAACTAAACATCGCGTTCAAAAAGCCTTCCGACTGGCAAACGATAAAATTCTGAAGCATGTAACTCAGAATCCGGATCACAAAGGAATGAGTTGCACGGCAGAGCTTCTGGCGTTCTCTGATGAGGGATTTATTATCGGTCATATTGGAGACAGCCGCACGTATTGTTTAAGAAATGGGCAGCTCAAACAGCTCACCCAGGACCACACCTTCGTACAGCTGCAGCTGGAAGCGGGATTACTAACCCGGGACAAGATAAAACGGCATCCGTTGCGCAATGTCATCTTCCGCGCCCTTGGTCTGACAAAAGAGATTGAACTTGATCTATTGAATGGAAAAGCCTGCCCGGAGGATCTGTTTCTCCAGTGTTCAGACGGTTTAACCGACATGGTGCCAGATGATCAAATTCGCGATATTTTGTGTTCCGGAATCGAAATCCATCGCAAGGTCGAAGAACTGATTGAGACGGCCAAATCGGCCGGCGGGAACGATAATATTACTGTCGTTTTGGCTGCCGTTTATTAAAAGCATATATTTTGTCCGCAAACAGGTTGATGTAAATTTCCTCTCATCCTGTGTCCGGTGATTGGAAGCTGAAAATCGAAGGCGAAATCATGGCAAATCCATATTTGGAATGGGTTGATAAAGACCCGCAAACTCAGAGGATAGAAATTGTTGACAAGGTTTTTATCGGACGTAGCTGCAAGGGTGTAGACCCTCACAAAAGGATTCTGGTGCACCATGAACAGGTATCCAGAGATCATGCGGTAATTCGTCGCGGTATAAAAAACCTTCAAATTACTGATATGAGTAAAAACGGTACCTGGATAAACGGAACACGAATGGCCGCCGGTTCATCCGGTTACCTTGTAGATGGGGATACCATTAGCCTGGGGGACTTCTCCTGTCAGGTGTATTACCCTGATGATTTTACCGCGGTTAAAGATAGGCCGGTATTCACTGATTACACGATGGTAACCCCGGCCGAGGTTGTGGTCACCAATCTTGTCGCTGATGTCAGAGAATTCACTACATTTTCACAGGCAAATGCGTCATCAGATGTCTATGCCCTGATGAAAGAAATTTTCGACACCTTCAGCACTATCATTACCAAATTCAAGGGAACCATTAAAGATTATGCCGGCGATGCAGTTTATGCCTTCTGGGATCACGATGTTGAACCGATAGCCACACAGGCCGCTCTGGCCTGTCAGGCCGCCATCGAGCAATCTCAGACAACGGAAAAAATACGGGCCAAATTATCCGGACAAAATATCGCAATTGATAATTTGCAGATGGGATGGGGTATTACAACTGGCAAGGTGACTCTGTCTCACTATGGCTCCCGGGCAGCCGATCTGGCTCTGGTCGGTGATTGTACGAATTTGGCCTTCCGCTTATCCAGTCTCGCGAACAAGGAACTCCTAGAAAAGATTGTTATCTGCTCACAAACTGCAAAATTGGTCCAAAACCGGCTTTCGATAAAGGATCTGGGGAGTATCCCGATCAAAGGAAGGCAGGGCCAGGAACAAGTTTTCGCCTTGCGCCAACCCCGATAATTCATTGCGTTTAAGATAGACCTCGCAAAAAGTGTATAAGGCGTAAAAGCTTGAATAGTGAATGTACGAGGTCGAAAGACCGTTATCTGTTAACAGTAAGAAGGGAAGGAAGGTATGGTGGTCGGATTGAGGCCTACCGGAAAACCGGTACAATTGCCGCCGACGCCTATAACCACTGCACCGAGGTTCTACTCTACTGAATTAAGCCGATCGAATTTAGTCTGCAATCGTCGACGTTTTGCTAAACTGAGTTTTACTGATTTTACCGCGTGACTGACCCCTGGGTAACTCAGCCCAAATAGATTGCCGATTGGTTCATTTGATGAATATCTTCGAAACACTAAAATAATATTCAATGGAAGAAAATCATGCCTTGAAGCGTTATACATATAAACGTATAAACGCAAAAAATCGGGGAGGCTGGTATGAAAGAGATGGTAGAAAATATTCGCTGTTGGTTCGATAAGATCGCCGCAATGTATAAACTTGCATTGATCTTCCTGTTAGTTTTTGCACTGGTAATGGCCCCGTACACCTTTGATGTAAATAAAGGAAAATTTGCCAAGACCTTTGCAATTGCCAATGACGACGATGACGACGACGATGACGATGATGACGACGACGATGATGATGATGACGACGACGATGACGACGACGATGATGATGATGACGACGATGACGACGATGACGACGATGACGATGATGACGACGATGATGACGACGACGACGATGATGATGACGACGATAACGACGACGATGATGACGACGATAACGACGACGATGATGATGACGACGATAACGACGACGATGATGACGACGATAACAACGACGATGATGATGACGACGATAACGACGATGGCGGAAGCCGCAGTTCCAGTGGTACCAGCGGAAGCGGTTCCAGCGGCAAAGGTTCCGGTGAATCCAGCGGCAACGATAGTTCTGGGGGCAGTGGTCGTGGCCGCATAGGTGTTGGAGGCATTCAGGGGCTAACGGCGGTCTCGACAGAGGATGAAGCGGGGTTGGTCGGAAACAAATGAAAAAGGCCGTTACGCGGGTGGATACACTGAGATATCAGTTGGTGGGACTCATCCCGCATCTGCGTCGTTTTGCAAGAGCTCTTACCAAAGATCCCGACCAAGCGGACGACCTTGTACAGGATGCCTGTGAACGTGCCCTTAAAAAATTGAAAAGGTCCGGAGAGGAATTGCACCTTAAAAATTTGCTTTACCGTATCATTTATAACCGCTGGATTGATAATATACGTCGCCGTAAGACCCGATTTGCCAAGCTAATTGTTTTATCCGAGAAAAATAAGTTTAAAGGGACCGATCCCAGCACCGCTGATCATTTGGATGTTGTGCTGGATCTGCAAAGTGCCCTGGACAAACTCGATGATGAGCACAGGGCAGCTATCATGCTGATTGGTGTGGAAGGATATTCCTATGCAGAGGCTGCGGCTGTTTTAGAAGTGCCCCCTGGAACGGTTGCAAGCCGAGTTGCGCGAGCAAGAGCTAAACTCGGTGACCTTCTCTTTAATCGTCAAGGAGAATCATTCAGGCTTAAAAGTGTGAACAAATTGAGGAAAGAAAATGAAGCAGAAATTTGACGACATTACACTCTCGTCTTATGTGGACGGTGAACTTGACCCAGAGTCTATGCGGGAGGTGGAAGCATATCTTGAAAGCGACGCTGATGCGTGCAGATATGTCGTAAATGCCGTTAAAACCACCGCCCGTCTGCGAGAGTCAATGAACAAGGTGCTTTATGAGGAAGTCCCCGAACACCTCATAAATACCATCCTTCCTCGACAGAGCAAGGAATACCGGCGTTCCACTGTCTTTCAACCGCTGTTCCGTATGGCCGCAGCCATCATACTGATTCTGCTCGGTTTCGGAGCCGGGTGGCTGGTGCCGACCAACGGAGATAAGCCTGCCTTCACATTGTCTACACCGTTTCCGGCCAGGTATAACCAGGTTGTGCAGGAGGCCATGGAATACAACATAAGCGGTGAGCCCCGACAGTGGCAATCCTCGGAAAACCAGGCGGTCATAATCGTAACTCCAGTTAAGACTTACCGTGACAAGAACGGTCAATATTTTCGTGAATTCCGTATGGAAGTTTCCACTGCATCCGAACGGCGGCAGGTCAATGGTCTGGCCCACCGGCAAAAAGGCGAATGGAAAACTAAAGCAGTCTATTTCCAGTAAACCGAAGATGATATCTTGAATCCCCTGAGGACCTGGCAATGTACAAGTCTAGATTCACCGTAACAGCAGCTGCCTTAAGCTATTTACTTTTGTTCCAAGTATTAATTCTGCCGATAGGATGTTCGACAGCTCCTAAACCAGCGGGACCGAATACAGGTTCGCCATATCTTCCGAGCTACGAATTAGGCACAACTTATGTCTACTCTAATGGCTCCTGGGAGACCGTTGCCGGTGTCTCCCCGCAACAGATCACATGGCATGACCATCGCGGGAATGTCTACAGACGATTTCCCGACTTTACCTATCGTTCAAACAGTTGGAAAACTAGCACACGACAAGGTAGCAGGCAATTTATGGCGCGAAGCGACGTCCTTTTTCCAAAAAAAACCACATTGTGGCCCTTGCAGGAGGGCAATGTATCAAGTTTTACGGAGATGGTGACCTCAAGCAATCTAGAAGAACCGGAAAAATCTTACCGGAGAAATTGGAGCTGTGAGGTGCTCGGTACTGAGCGGGTTTCGGTTATGGCGGGTGAGTTTGATACCTGGAAGATCGCCTGCAAGCGCTACAATAATGTTCAAAATCCTGCAAAAGCCAGGGTTCGGGAAGTAAGAACCTGGAATTATGCCCCTGAGATTAAGCATTACGTATTGACGGAAAGACAATATTCTAACGGTAAAGCAGCTCATCGATTGGAACTACTGGCTGTTCTGCCGCCTAGGAACGGAATTTCCGATTTGACAAAGCGCCGGATGAACAAAGCATTTCAAATGGCGCTGGAATATAAAAAAAGAGGTGAACCCACCGCGTGGTCTATACCGAACACTTCCTGGTCGGGCGAAATAACGCCAACGAGCACTTTCAGGCTGGCCGACGGTCGATATAGTCGCCGTTATATTCAAAAAGTAAATAATCCTAAAGGTCAAAGGATTTACTACGGGCTGGCTGTCAGAGATACCAACGGGGTATGGGCTATTCCACGTCGTTGATGATCGGCAAAATTTTGAATGAACTTTTAGAAGAAAATTCGCTCGTATTGAAGCATGGCGCTTATCGTATGTTGAACGTAATCTATCCGCACCTCGGTAGCACGGCGGTTGAAGGATTTCGTATACTGCGGGTGGTCTTCAGGCAATATATGAATGGCCCGTGGTATGCCGCCGGCATGTTCCCCTGATCGTATTTGAGATCGAAGTAAAAACTGCATGCCTTCATCGATCGCAAGGATCATTTGTTTACGGAGATTGCTATAATCTGCTTGCAAAAAGCTGAGCGCTGCTAGCAATCCCTCCAGCCTTATGGCCGTGGGTGTGGTTCGGCCATCCTGTGTGAAGCCTCCAGATCTCAACGAATTATCATAATTTTCAGGCTTGCTTTTCAAAATGCTTTGACAGATCTGAACTGCATGGCGCTCAATCGCCTGTTTAGGTAATGGCTGTCGACAGCGGTCGTATAGCGGCAAAAGTTTGGCTGTTGCCAGCAGCGCCCAGTGATCAGCTTCTACCAGTTTTTTCCCCTGGCGCTTGCGCGCTAAATGGGCGATGCTATTGGCAGCCGCCTGCAGCCAGATTAAAGAAGGATCCTTTTCATAAAGCATCAGCAAGCCCAGAGCCGCTTCACCCGGATAATATAAAGACGTCCAGCTGTCATCCCTGCCGCCTTTTCCAGGAATATATTTAGAATAAAAACTCCCATCCTTTTTTTGCATGAAAAGGAGAAAATTGCCCATTTTGCGTAAATATTCTACCGGTGTGGTCGCCGGTAAATTTTTTTCAACACTTAATAGCGCGACCAATCCTATCCCGGTTCCACCCAGCTTGGCCTGCAGAGGTTTGTCTCTGTGGGTAATTTCCGGATGTGACCATACTGCCAGTTGATCATTTTTACCGGGAATAGGGCCGATAGCGAATTCTTTTAAAAAATTAATTGCACGGTTGAGGGTCCTTTGGGTCAACTCCTGGGGATAGGTTTGATCATAAGACGAAAGGGCGTAGATTGTGCCGGCGTGCCTCAGCAAATTGTATCTGGGCTTCGGCTTTATGGCGGGATCCACATTAATCCGATACAAGAATTCTCCATTATCGCGGCATTGCTTTATCAAATAGCCGGCGGATAAGTTAATAGCCTTCTTGAGCTGTTTGGATTCTAGGATTACAACCGCTTTTCTGTCACTAGCCGGACCAGATAACGATAATGATCCTGATTTATCGGGTTGATTATCAACTAAAAGCCATAATCCAAATGCAAGAGCAACGATTGGAAGTAGGGATCTCATATTCTTAACAATTCG
>CALZJV010000460.1 GCA_945787595.1 uncultured Desulfobacterales bacterium
GCAAGCGCAAAGTGTTGCCAACGAGGCCTTCGAACAATCAATGGACAATCTCACAGCCACATTAATCGAGCAAAATCAACATCTGAGGAAACGACTCTATATCCTTGGAGGGATTTCCATTCTGTTTAGTATTTTAGGCTTGACTTTGCTTTATCGCGCTGCCCAGAAGGATATCTATCTTCCGGTCCGCTCATTGATTGAGCGTCTAACCGCTGCGTCTTCCAATGTTAAAGGGGCCACTGACCAGCTATCATCTTCCAGCAAGCAGTTGGCCGAAGGCTCCTCCGAGCAGGCGGCCTCCATCGAGGAGACCTCTTCTTCTTTGGAGGAGATTTCGTCCATGACCAAACAGAATGCTGAGCATGCCAACCAGGCCGATAATCTCATGAAAGAGGCCAATCAGGTCGTCGGGCAGGCCAACGAATCCATGGTTGAATTGACCGGATCCATGCAGGAGATATCCAAGGCTAGTGAGGAGATCTCCAAGATCATCAAGACCATCGATGAGATCGCCTTTCAAACCAATCTGCTGGCGTTAAATGCGGCCGTTGAAGCTGCTAGGGCCGGTGAGGCCGGTGCCGGATTTGCTGTGGTGGCCGACGAGGTCAGAAATCTGGCCATGCGCGCGGCCGAGGCGGCCAAGGACACGGCCGACCTGATTGAAGGCACGGTTAAGAAGGTCACCGACGGTTCAGAGCTTGTTAACCGCACCAATGAGGCCTTCACCCTGGTGGCCGACGGTACGTCCAAGGTCGGTGATCTGGTGGGTGAAATTTCCGCCGCTTCCAACGAGCAAGCCCAGGGTATCGAGCAGGTCAACACCACGGTAACTGAAATGGACAAGGTGACCCAGTCCAATGCTGCCAATGCCGAAGAGACGGCCAGTGCCTCCGAAGAGTTGAGTGCCCAGGCCGAACAAATGAAGTCCGTGGTAGCCGAGATGGTGGCTTTGGTCGGCGGGAGTGGGAATGGCGCTAAGAGAGGTCCTGCTGCCGAGGTTAAAGCGCAAAAAAAGGCAAGTCATGAAGCTTTTGCGGTAGCCGCTCCGCTGAAAAAGTCCCCAAGCAAAACCCCGTCCATTCATCGGACAAAAGAAGCGGATCCGGAGCAGAGGATCCCGATGGATGATGACGATTTTACAGATTTTTAAATTCTAAGATTTGAGCCTGGCGGTAGCTTATGGGCTACCACCAGGTTTTGGCTATAAATAGTAACAATTCGGCAGAATTTTATCAGCTCCGCGATTTCCAAGTGGCAACCCCTTCCACTCCGATCTTTCTGCAAAACCTATCTTTTATTTGTTAAACCCATCCTACCGCACCCAATTTAGGGATTTAGTCTGTTCAGGCGTTTAATCATAAGAAAGTTCAGTATATTCTGCAACTTTTCTACACCTGACCGTCCAAACCCTAAATTTTAATATGGATATGGCTCCACCTATGCTTTACATGTTGACCGCCGGCTCCCACATTTTTTCTGACTCGATCAAAAAAACTAGGAGAAGTTAAAATATAAAAAATTGCAACCTTATTGATTGCCCTCATGATGGTATTTGGAATTACGATCACCTCTTATGCGACAGAAACCATGAACTGTTGGTTTCCACCCGGTTGGAAGTCAAAGGCCAGTAAAGCCAAGGCAATCACAGATGCTCTGTCTCAAAACTCGGATATGACCATAAAACCCCGGATTGCGAAAAGCTATCCGCAATAAATATCCGGAGCAGATCGCCTACACAGTCGGCGCTTCCTCTGGTGAATCAAATTAGGGTCAAATCTTCGTTTGACCTTTCAAGATGTTGTTTTCAACGGCATCAATAGAGTTATATTATAACCCTTGTGGCTTAGGGTCTTAGTGGCTGATTTATTGGATTAAGGTTAAATTGTGCCAGGTTGACAAAGTGCCACATTGTAATATATTGCAGCAGTATAGATAATCCCAAATCGAATTCGCATTATTGGGACAATAAATCGCGGATTATCCCAATTACGTCTTGGCAATGGTACCTTGAGAAAGACGAACTTTTTTTAGGAGATGAAATAATGCAATTGAAAAAAAAATTTGTATTCATTATCCTTTCGGTTTTATTGGCGAATTCGGCAATTGCACAGAGTCAGTCTCGTTTGCATAAAATACTCGAAACTGGAGTTCTGCGTGTGGGAACGACAGGTGATTGGAACCCTATGACGGTGCGGGACCCGACCACAAACAGTTATAAAGGATTTGATATTGATGTGATGAACGAGTTTGCAAAGGACATGGGCGTTAAACTCAAATTTGTTCCGACAGAATGGAAAACATTAATCAACGGCATTATGGCCGACAAATATGACATCAGTACGAGCGCGTCGGTCACACCCCAGCGAATCCGAACCGTCGGGTTTACCAAATCCTACTACCAGGTCACTACAGTTCCGCTCACGCTCAAAAAGAACCTCGAGCTATTCAAAGATTGGGAGGATATCAATAAACCATCAGTCATTGTTGCGGTAACTCTGGGAACTTCTCAGGAACAACAAGTTAAAAAGTTTTTCCCACACGCCAAGATTCGCAGTATTGAGGCCCCGGCTCGTGATTTCCATGAAGTGCTGGCCGGGCGGGCGCAAATTTCCGTAACCAGCAATCTTGAGGCGTCATTGCTCATTCAGGCCCATTCACAGCTTGCCGTTGTTCCGGTTTCAGAACCCAGAACCCCGGCAGATCTGGCTTTTATAGTGGCGCAGGAGGATCAGGTCTGGCTGAATTTTCTCAATCACTGGATTACCATCAAGCAGAATCGCGGTTTCTTTGAAATGCTGAAGGAAAAGTGGATGCCGACGCAGTAATCTAGCAGTGCTTTCAAACTCCCATCTTGGGCCCAATGATTGTGTCGCTAGTGCCCGTCCATAAATCGGTTAAAATCAGTTTGGGCACTCAGTCGTGTTTCCAATCCAGAAATGCGGATTTTTGCCCAAGGTCAAGGCAATCAAGCGTTTGTGCGGAGACGTAGCTGGCTACGTCGCACAAACAAACGCGCCGATTGACGCCGAGATTGGGCAAAAAGACCATTTATGGATGGAAACCCAGCAACCTCAAGTTTTTGTTCGGTGGGATCTGGCTGACCATTGCGTTGTCCGGTATATCAATCTCCTTCTCGGTTATTCTAGGGTTGTTTATTTCATTGCCGGGTTTATCAACAAATAACTACCTTAGAGGGATTAACCGGTTTTACGTAGAAACCTTTCGTTCAATCCCGGTCTTGGTTCTGATTCTCTGGGTGTATTACGGACTTCCGGTAGTACTTGGAATCTCTTTGAACCCCTTTGCCGCCGGGATAGTCGCGTTGGCATTGAGTGACAGTGCGTTTGAGGCCGAAATATTTCGAGCCGGCATTCAATCCATCGAACGCGGACAAACCGAAGCCGCCGACGCACTGGGTTTCAATTATCCACAAAAGATGAGGCACATTATTTTGCCCCAGGCTATCCGCCGCATATTACCGCCGCTTGGGAATCAATTTGTCTATATGTTGAAAATGTCTTCTCTGCTCTCAATCATCGGTTTGCAGGAGCTGACCCGCAGGGCCAATGAACTAACGGTAACTGTTTACCGGCCTTTAGAAATCTATACGGTTCTGGTTTTGGAATATTTGATTCTTATCCTGATTGTTTCATGGATGGTGCGCTGGTTGGAAGCTCGGCTGAGCGCCAATCTTCGGATAGCACACCGTTCGTAACAGGTCTCTGATCAGTGCTTTGCTTGAGGCGGCAAATAGCATCGAGGTCCTCCTTAAACGCTGGATCAAAGGATTACAGCATCCTTCCGACGAATGAAGAATCCTGGCCCAGCTTACAGCCCATAGGACTTACAGCCCGGTTTCCGGCTCGTAGAAGCCTACAGCTCGGAGAGCGGGAGGACCAGGTTTTCAATGATGGAGTAAAGATCCGGGTCCAGAGGGCACGGCTTTGACTTAAGCCCAGAGGGCATGATTTAGACAAATACGATCGACAAAATTCGAAATCCGAATATCGACCATCGTATAAAATTGGGCGAAACAAATTCAAATATCAAAGGCTCTAATGACAAAAACAACCTCTACATCGCAATTCCGGGTATATCTTTTGTTTGGATCATTTTAATTTTGGTCATTCGATATTGTTTCGTTTTTCGGATTTCGTGTTTCGGATTTAAAAACTCTTTATTTAATAAGGCAGAGCCAATGATCTCTGACCTGGCCCAGAGGACCAGGTTTTCGTTGACAGAATAAAACATCTTTTGGCAACAAGTTGATCAAAAAAGTCGAACAAACCCAGGCCTACCCAAAATTATTAAGTGCTTGAATACGGTCGCTGGGCAATCTTCAAAGTTCCCTGCAGTTCGCAATCACACACCATTAAATCTGATCAAAAAGAATTGAATACGAAATTATTGACTTTAATTAATACAATGTGGTATCAAACGGTTGGTTAAATTTACTTAAATTCATTTTTGTTCCGTATCCGCAATCTAAAATCCCAAATTATGGGCAATACGCCATAGGGATAAAAACGAGATGACTTTGTAAAAGCGGATTCAGCATTTTTTCACCATCCCAGTACCATACTCACTCAACTCCATTCCAATTCAGGAGAAATACGGATGATCAAGAGTTATCCAATATGGGAACGCTTAATCAGACTGTTCATTTTTTGCCTGCCAGCCGTTGTTTTAGGCCTTTTTTGGGGTTGTAGCGGCGACTCGGATTACAAGCACATCGATTTTACCAAAACAATATCGCTGAAACAGCCAGACAACCAGGTAACGGAACCCGGCCTTTTAAGAGTGGCGGTTGCCGCCATGATTTCACCGAAAGAAACCTTTGTTTATTATAAGGAATTGTTGGACTATCTTGGTACCAAGGCGGGTTATTCGGTTCGGTTGATACAACGCAAGACTTATGGTGAAATTAATGAGCTTTTTTTAAATCGCCGGATCGATCTCGCGTTTATCTGCACCGGTCCCTATGCTACCGGAAAAAAGAAATATGGTTTTGAGGGTCTCGCGACACCGGTGGTTCGCGGAGAACCATACTACCAGTCCTACCTTATTGTGAATAAAAACAGCCAGTTTCGTAAAATTGAAGATCTAAAAGATCGGATTTTTGCCTTTACGGACCCGGAGTCAAATACCGGCTCACTTGTTCCCAGCTACTGGCTGTCGGAAATGGGTGAAACGCCGGAATCTTTCTTTAAAAAGGTTACCTATACCTACAGCCACGATAACTCAATCCTGGCGGTAGCAAAAAATCTGGTTGGGGGTGCAACCGTAGATGGCCATAAGTGGGAGTACTACAACCTGAGAAATCCCGTCCACACCTCAATGACCCGGGTGATCAAAAAATCGGAACTATTCGGTGGCCCGCCGCTCGTGGTTTCCACCCTCTTGCCGGAGGAAATTATCCAGCAGCTTCGAAACATTATTTTTTCAATGCATAAAGATCCGGAGGGCCGGCGAATCCTAAACGAACTGATGATCGATCGTTTTGTTGGATTGAAAGAAGAATGGTATGAACCTGTGCGGAGAATGATTCAATCCGTTCAGAAACACGAGAATGTCAAATATGCGGCCGAAAAGTCTTAAACATACGCTTTTATTAACCGTAGCGATCCTGGTCATCATCAGCGGAATACTCATTTCGTTGGTTGTCACCCACCGCTATAGTGTTAGTCTCCTTGAAGGGGCGGTTGCTCAAGCGGAAAATATCGCTCACAAGTTGGCCCTGGATGCAGCAGACAAGGTATTGATCAACGACCTCGTCTCGCTTCAAAGACTGTTAGAGGACCAACTTGCCAGCAATCCGGCTGTAGGCTACCTGTTTGTGGTGAAAGACACCCAGGTACTTACGCACACCTTTCCCGCCAGTGTTCCACTTGAACTGATCCAGGCGAATTTTTCGAATAACAGCGATATAGGTCATCTTGAAAAGATCATATCCGACGGGGGGGGGCGCTATCTGGATATTGCCTGGCCCATTTTTCATGGAAAGGCCGGAACCCTTCGCCTCGGATTTTCAGAAAAACCCTACCGGCAGCGGGTAACCCAGCTCTGGGTTCAGATGAGTTTGATCACCCTTGGAATTTTGGTGATCTCGTTGGCAACAAGCCACCTTTTTATTACCCGGCTGACCCGGCCCTTGTTGACCTTGACCCAGGCCGCCACAAAGATTCATGAAGGCAATCTTGACACCGAGATAGCCGTTGAAGGACGAGCTGAGGTTACACAGCTGGCTTCGTCGTTTAAAGGAATGCTGGCTCGGCTCAAGGATTATACGGATAGAATAGAAAAGGCTAATCAAAAACTGGAAGGAAAAAACCTGGAACTGGATCGTGCGCATCAGCAGCTTAGAACTTCTTTTTCTATTTCACAGGAAATCGGAGCATTAGCCGAACTTAAGGATGTCTGCAACTACTTAATCTGCAACTACTTAATCAGAACCTTCAAGAATATCGTAGAATGCCAGCACATGGCCATTTTGGTTTTTAGCAGCCGCAAGAAAGAATTATTCCTTTTTTCGGAAAAAGATTACGAAATTTTGCGAAAAAATGAGTATGAAGCGGCTTGCGCTGCTATTAAGGGATTAGAGGCTGTCAGTTTCATCCAAAATAATAAACACTCATCAGTACCTTTACCGGACAACATGCAATTTACAAAACGTCTCGCTGCATTACCATTTCATCATCAAGATGAGCTTTTGGGGGCGATGCTCATCGCCTGCCCCGGCGAATGCCGTTGTGTAACCAAAGAATTGGATGTCCTGGAATTAATACTAAGGCAGACATCGGGGGTCATCAAAAGGTCGTCGATGCGCCAAGAAGAGAATAATGATCTTCGCACGCGCATTGAGATGAATTCGAAATTCAGCGGGCTTGTGGGCAAAGACCCGCAAATGCAGGTTATCTATAAACTGATTGAGGATGTCGCTCCAACAGATGCCACCGTTCTGATTCAAGGTGAAAGCGGCACAGGGAAGGAACTGGTGGCCCGTGCCATTCACCGCAACAGTTTTCGCAAAGACAAGCCGTTTGTTGTGATCAACTGCTCAGCCTATCCCAGCACACTCCTGGAAAGTGAGCTTTTTGGTCACGAGAAGGGGGCATTTACAGGAGCCGTACGCCAGCGGCCCGGCCGCTTTGAACAGGGGGACGGCGGCACTGTATTTTTGGACGAGATCGGGGAGATAAACGCTTCGGCCCAGATTAAGCTGCTTCGTGTATTACAAAGCCAGCAATTTGAACGTCTTGGGGGTGAACACAAACTGACGGTTGATATTCGGATTCTTGCGGCCACAAACAAAATTCTCCTTGATGAAGTAAAAAATGGTAGTTTTCGCGAGGATCTCTTTTACCGTCTAAACGTCATTCCGATCAATTTGCCGCCATTACGTGAACGTCGCAATGATATTCCCTTATTATCACAATACTTTCTTGAGCGATTTTGTGAAGAGCAAAACAAGAAAATTAAAGCTTTTAGCTCCGAGGCCATGCGCATGCTTCTTGACTATTCATGGCCGGGGAATGTCCGTGAGCTCGAAAACACGATTGAACATGCAGTTGTATTAGTTAAAGAAGACATGATTCGTGTATCGGATATTCCAAAGGGGCTTCGTGATGGATGCATATCTGCCCCAGCCAAATCAAACAAAACCATTCTGGAAAATGAGAAAGTATTACTGCAGAACACACTGGAAGAATGCGGCTGGAATAAAAAAGAAGCAGCCCGCCGTTTGGGCATCAGCCGCAGTGCGCTATACGGCAAACTCAGAAGATATCAAATAGAAAAGCCCACTGTCCATTAGTTTTCCGAAACCCAGCATCACTCCAACCGATCATTCCTCGAGAATTCTTACCATTCCCGGTTCAGAGACGGCATTTATAGTTACCTATTGCCAGAGCTCTGCGAGCAGGGCTGAAAAATCGCCGGATATTCAAGTTGGATGTACCGAAATAATTATTAAATGACTTAGCGTCTCAGAACATCATAAAACGTACGACGGGAACATCAACGTACGAATTTTGTACATCGATAATCCACTTATATCACAGAAGAATTTTGATATGTAAATGTATAATGACTGCATTTCATACAGATTGCTGGTAACTATTATCCATTTTTTGCAATATTTCGACCTTCTCCTTCTAATTTATATTTAGTCGGTTGATTAAGATCCTAATACTATTTCGACAATATTAAACTTTAATTTGAAATTTCAAATAGTTGAATAAACATCTACAACACTTCCGATTACTTCAAGATGAGATGTGTTTCAATCATTAAGCATGGCATAGCAATTGCATTTGATTGTGTTGGCCGAATTCCATTTTGAAATCAATTTAAACACCCCCTAATACATAGGGAGCCCGAGTTGGATGGCTATGGAAATATTGGTGCTTGATGCCGATGATAAACAGTGTCGTGAGGTGTGCAGCATGCTGGAAGAGTTGGATTATCGAGCAATTCCAATGTATACCTATCAGGATCTTAAAAAACACATGGAGATCAGTCCTTGCCGGATAATTATTCTGGACTTGGACAATTTACCTGTCGATAAGAAGTTGTTTCGGAAACTCAAAAAAATTAACCCATCGGTATCTTTTATGGGGATTTCCGACCGGCCATTTCATCCAGAACTTGAGGAGGTTATGAGCAGTCACATTTATGCATGTCTCAGTAGGCCGGTGGATGAGGAAGAGCTTTCTTTTTGGATCAAGAGCTTATCTTAACTAAAAAAAATCTCAACCATTTTCCGTGTTTTCGCCTGCCCTGTTAAACCTTTTTTTCTGTTTAAGCGGGGTCGTTTCGCGTTTTCGTAATAAATTCATACTGTTTGGTTCTCAGCCAATAGCAAATCGGGTTAGGTTAGGACAATGATAACAACTGATATGGAGGGATAGATTTTTTAAAGTTGAGAGGTGTAAAGTTATGGGAAAAGAAAAAGCCGTAGTTGATACAAGTGGATATTCATGTCCGATTCCATTGGCAATGGTATCAAGAAAATTAAAGGGGATTTCAGTTGGGGACACCTTGAAAGTAATTTCTGACGATTCAGAAATCAAAAAGCAAATAAAGTTATGGAATTATGAGACGGGCAATCAACTTATCGATTTTAAACAGGACGGTGATAGCTATGTTTTTATAGTACAAAAAGGTTCGGGCTTTAAGGGTGAAACCCTACTGGAAGTTGGCAAATTCGTTGCCCTAGGGGTAAAACTGCATTTCATCAAAACGCTTTTACAGATAATTCCATTTAAAAAGATAACATATTTGATCAGTTTTGTATCCGTGTTAGCGGGTTCAAGAGCAAACAAATGGCTCGAGGAGAATAATATTAATGGATACACACTGCTGCCCATTCCTGCCGGTATAACCAAGCATTGCGGTCTGGTATTCGGATTTACCAAAAAAAATGACGCGGTTAAAATTTTTAAGCTCCTGGAAGAAAAAAGGTTTGCTGTTGAAGACGTTTATTTTGAAGAAAAAGACAAATCATACCATATTTTAGAGTTATAATTTGAAGCTATTCGCACTAAAATGGTGGTAGAAGTTTTTTAGCATGAACAAAACCGGAATGGTGGCAGAAGTTTCTAGCATGAAAGAAACCGGAGGTCAGTGCTGGAGCCGCCTGCTGTTTATACTTTTTTTGATATTTCTGGCAGGTAATTCCTATGCGGATGTCAAACCTCCGAAAAATCCCAATTCAGCCAAGTCATGTGCCATATGTCATTATCGCTGGATAGATACATTTTTTATTGAAGGCCGGGGCTCGGATTTTGCCGATTATACCTCGGAAAAAGTCGTTGCTACAACGGAAATGTGTTTTTCCTGTCATGACGGAAGCGTGGCGGACTCCAGAGCCAGGGCTTATAAAACAAGTCAGCACAAAACCAACATGCCGCCGCCTGCCGGAATGAAACTACCCGAAGTCTTTCCACTGGATGAACAGGGCAACCTGCAATGCGCAACCTGCCATAGTGCCCATGGAGTCCCCAGCGGGCCTGATTCCTCAGAAACCATCTTCATGAGAACCTCAAACAAAAATTCGTCCATGTGCCACATGTGCCACAATGGAGATTCCCCGCAATCTGATTGCGAGCGGTGCGACAATAGGGGACGATAAAAATCAGATGATCTGTGAAACCTGCCATACAGCCCACGGTTCACCCTATGAAAGCTATTTGATCAAAAGCGGCAGGGATTCCGGCCTGTGCTTGGCGTGTCACAGCAATAAGGATGTTCTCAGGGACGATGGCCGCAAAAGGCTGGTTCATGCCGTCAATATGGTGCCGCGAAAAGCCAAGATTCCTGAAACTCTCATTGAAAGGGGAGCACAAGTCGGTTTTAACGGAGAGATTATCTGCCAGAGTTGCCACAAAGTACACAACAGCAAAATTGAACAGCAACTGCTTTTAATCCAAAAGGATAAAAAATCGACCTTGTGTTTGAACTGTCACTCAGATAAACAATATATCTCAGATACGAAGCACAACCTGATTCTTTCGGCACCGGAAGAAAAGAATTTGGAAGGCAACACCGTGGCCCAGGCGGGCGTTTGTTCCGCCTGCCACCTGCCGCATAAGGCGGCAAGAAAAATTGAGGTAAACTCGCATCTTGCGGAGGGGCTCTGCCTGAGCTGTCATAGTAAAGGAAATGCCGCGGAAAAATCACGGCTTAAAGGTGTTCAGCACCCTTTAGGGGTAAATCCTTTAGAAAATATGGTTAAGGAAAAATCAGGACTCCCGCTTTATGATGAATATGGATTTCAGGGCAAGGCTGGTAAAATCATGTGCACGACCTGCCATGACCCCCATCAATGGCGCACGGATTCAAGCGGGGCAGCTGGTGGAAAAGATTCGAAGGGAGACAGGAAAACATCGTTTTTAAGAAAGCCGGCACCTGAGATTTGCCGGGATTGCCACTCGAATAAATTTTATATTGCGAACTCCAAACATGACCTTGATAAGGTGGCGCATAATGAAAAAAATATCTTAAACCAAACACCCTCGGAATCAGGTCTATGTGGCAGTTGCCACCTTGTGCACAACGCACAGAAGGGTTTTCTATGGGCACGGAAACTAGCGCTGAATGGCGACAATGACGACCACGCTGTTGTCCAGGACCTGTGTATCAACTGCCACAATGACCAAGGGATCGCAAAAAAGAAAGTAATCAAATACAATTCTCATCCCGTAAATATTTCACCATCTGAAAAGGGAGTTATCACATCTTTGCCCCTTTTTGCGAAAACCGGCAGCATTTCCACAAGCGGCATGCTTGCTTGCCCAACCTGCCATGATCCGCACCGCTGGGACCCGTTGAAGATATTGGATGAAAATAGTTTTAAAATGGAAGGAACCTCTCAAAATAGCTTCTTAAGGTTGGAAAACTCACCGGCACCCAAGCTCTGTGAAAACTGTCACCCGGATCAAAGTATGATCGAAAAAACCGACCATGATCTGCGGGTAACAGCGCCCTCTTCCAAAAATATTAACGGTCAGACACCGATAGAATCCGGCACCTGCGGAGTCTGTCATCTCGTTCACAACGGTCAAGTCAATATACTGCTCTGGTCGCAGGGATTTGGCACAGGCAATAATATAATGGAAATGATCTGTAATACCTGCCACACAGAAGATGGTTCGGCAAAAAACAAAATACCACCGGTCTACTTACACCCTAGAGAAAAATTGGTTCATAATAAAGAGGAAAACAAAAAAGGCGGCCCCAGTTATTTCCCGCTTTACCACGGTAGATCGGGAAAGCGGGTGCCCATTGGAAATATTTCATGCCCGTCCTGCCACAATGTCCATCAATGGGACTCGAAAATCCCGATCAAAGGCCAGGGGGTAAATGTTGAAGGCAATGCCACCAATAGTTTTCTAAGATCCAGCGCTTCTTTTGCAGTGTGCAAAGAGTGCCATGATTCAGATGCCCCCTTAAAGATTAAATATTTCCATGATACCGAAAAACGAAAATTCAAGGGAATCGGTGACATGTTTTTCCAATGATGAGTTTAACGCAGGTGTTGTAACAAGGGAAAGAATGAGCGAAGGGGGACTTTTTTACATGAAACAGATGCGTTTTCTGCTGTGCATCGGACTGCTGATAGCAACCATCATTGCGGGTTGTTCATTTATCTCCGTGAATACCGAACATGATCCCAATATAAACTTTGCCGAATATCAAACGTTTAACTGGATGCCTCAAACAGACCGAACCGGCAAAGACCGCATTGTGAACAGTTCTCTTTTTACAAAAAGATTACAGCATGCCGTCAATCAGAACTTAACTGCCAAAGGCTATCGCAAAGAAACATCAGACGCTACAGACTTTCTTATTACTTACGACATCAGTCTCAAAGATAAAGTCGAGGTAACCGACTATGGCTATGGCGCTGGTGGCTTTAGGGGCCAGCCGGCCAGGTATAACAGCAACTGGGGATTGTATAGAGACAGGAACATAGCTGTATACCAATACACCGAAGCCCGATTAATTTTAGATTTTGTTGATTCCAAATCAAAAGAACTCATCTGGCGTGGTATCGCCACCGGTGTAGCAACTGATTTTAGCGGTGATGATAAGGGTCTCAACGAAGCTGTCAAAAAAATGCTTGATCAATTCCCGCCGATATCCTGATACGAGTTTTTTACTGAAACGGTTCACGAAGCTAAATGTGCTCTTGAAACTATGAGCTGCCACGTATTTTAAATTATTCGGTTCGTATACCATTGGCTCCAGGTTTAAGTACGATGAGGCTTGTATGCACTTATTTAGCCGTAATATTCCTTGTTTTTCTATGGCGAACTATTACCAAATTAATTGCCACTATGTGTCACTTTTTTCTTGACATCGCCATCCAATAGAGATATTGATCAGGCATGCCGTTGTACCTCCAAGTGAAGGGGGATTCCTCTCTTAAATTCTTGGCGTTTGAGAAAGGAATCGCCCTTTTTCTTGTTCACGATCCACCTTTTTTGCTTTAATTTAACGCCAACCGGGCGAACAAGATGCCAGGTGCTTGATCCTGGGATAAAATAGAAACGTCAGATATCGTTGATTGGTTGATTAGTTAAGTGGTTGTAAATATGGATTTATCCCATATTTGCAAAATAATTGGACACTTCATGTTTCAACAATCGTAACATTCTGCAATTTTGACTATAATTTGCCTAATCAACCAGTAAACCAGTAAACTATTCAACCAGGTCTGAACGTACCCTAACCTGAAATGTTTTGAATTTATGCGATACCGCGATAAAACGGATAACTCTGCCCATTTTTATGAAGCAATGCCGTCAATCGTAAAAAGACTATTGGGATCCTGCCTTACGGGTCAGTGTTTCGATCATGTTGATTCCACTCCCATACCGTCACTGGAATCGGTTGCAAAAATAATTCAACAGGCCAGACGAATCATTTTCCCGGGTTATTTTACTCAAAACGTGATGGCGTCTTCAGATTTAGAGTACTGCTTGAAGCAGGAAACAACGGGGCTTTTTAAGCGTCTCTCCAAACAGATTGTATTATCCTTTCAACATGACTGTCTACATCTCGATCGGTCGTGCTTGGATTGTACAGAACTCGGTCACAAAAAAGCACTCAAATTCATCCATGCGCTGCCTAAATTAAGGGAAGTCCTGGCTACGGACGTCCGGGCCGGATTCGTGGGAGATCCGGCAGCCAAGAGCTACGATGAAGTCATCTTCAGCTACCCGGGACTGTTTGCCATCACGGTCTATCGCATGGCACATCAACTCCATGAACTGAAAATTCCCCTTTTACCGCGCATGGCGACGGAATATGCTCATAGTCTTACCGGAATCGATATCCATCCGGGAGCTAGAATCGGAGAAAGTTTTTTCATCGATCACGGAACCGGTGTGGTGGTGGGCGAAACCACTGAGATCGGCAATCGGGTTAGAATCTATCAGGGTGTGACCCTGGGTGCCCTGTCGATACCTTCAGATGCAGTCGAGCTTTTCCGATATAAAAAGCGGCACCCGACGATTGAAGATGATGTGATCATCTATTCAAATGCCACTTTACTTGGCGGCGAAACAGTTATCGGGGCGCGCTCCATAATCGGCGGAAATGTCTGGATCACTGAAAGCGTTCCAGCGGATACGAAAGTAATCTTAAAGCGACCGGAGCTGGTGTTCACGGGAAATAATCATGGCGCGCCTATAAAAAAAACAATTGTTGGACTATCCAACAGAATTGGATAAACCCGAGGCTTCTTCGGAGGAACACGCACTGCGATAGCAAAGAGCCCATGAAGTTATTTTTGAGTGAGCCCTTCGTAGGATTATATTCAAATATTTGAAAACGCCTGCTCTAGATCACCTATAATATCATCTAGATGTTCAATACCGATGGACAGTCGTATGAGATCCGGCGTTAGGCCTCCGGCTTTTTGCTGCTCTTCGTTTAATTGCGAATGGGAGGTGCTGGATGGATGCAGCACCAGACTCTTGGCGTCCCCCACATTGGCAAGATGAGAGAAAAGTTTCAAATTTTCGACAAATTTGCTTCCGGCCTCAGATCCGCCTTTTATTCCGAACACCACCATGCCGCCAAAGCCTTTCTCAAGATATTTTCTGGCAACCGGATACGACGGATCATCCTGCAACCCGGGATACCGCACCCAACCAACTTTTGAATGGCTCTTCAGGTATTTGGCCACATTTGCAGCATTTTCACAATGGCGCTCCATTCTAAGCGGCAACGTTTCGAGCCCCTGCAAAAACATCCAGGCATTATCCGGCGAGATGCAGGCCCCGAGATTTCTAAGCGGAACAAGACGCATTCTTAGAATAAAGGCTACGGGATTTAGATCTCCCAGGTCGTGGGCATAGCGGATGCCATGGTAACTGGCGTCGGGTTCATTGTACAGTTTGAATTTGGGATCAGTCCAATCAAATTTTCCGGAATCAATTACGACCCCGCCGATACCGGTTCCGTGCCCCCCCATCCATTTGGTTAAGGAATTGACCACGATATCGGCACCATGCTCAATACTTTTCAGTAAATAAGGCGTCGTGAAGGTTGCATCTACAATCAATGGAAGATTATGCGCATGGGCAATTTCGGCGATTGCACGGATATCGGTAAACTCCAATACCGGATTACCGATAGTCTCAATAAATACCGCCCGTGTCTTTTCATTGATTGCTTTTTCAAAATTTTGTGGCTCCCGGGGATCGACCAAATTGACATGAATATCAAATTGAGGAAGGATGCAGTCGAACATCGTATAAGTGCCGCCGTAAAGATTATTGGCGGATACGATCTCATCTCCGGCCGAACAGAT
>CALZJV010000461.1 GCA_945787595.1 uncultured Desulfobacterales bacterium
GAAGCCGCCTCGATTGCTATCATCGGAGGCGCCGATGGACCGACATCTATCTTCCTAACTGCGAAACTGGCGCCGCATCTCATCGGGCCTATTGCCATTGCGGCCTATTCGTACATGGCGCTGATACCGGTTATTCAGCCGCCGATCATGAGACTATTTACCAGCCGGCAGGAACGCCTGATCAGAATGCCGCCAGGTCGAGAAGTTTCCAGAAAGGAAATCCTCATATTTCCCGTGGTGGGAGTCATCCTGTGCTGTTTTCTGGCCCCGACCGCACTGCCGTTGCTCGGCATGCTGTTTTTAGGAAACTTTTTAAAGGAATGCGGTGTCGTCAATCGCCTGGCAAATACGGCTCAATCGGCTATTATCGATACAGCTACCATTTTTCTCGGTTTCACGGTGGGCTGCAGCACCCAAGGCGATGTGTTCCTGACGCCTAAATCTTTAGGTATATTCTTCCTGGGCTCCGTTGCATTTTCGATAGCCACCGCATCCGGTGTCATTTTTGCCAAAATTATGAATTTATTTCTGAAAGAGAAGATAAATCCACTGCTGGGGGCTGCCGGCGTTTCCGCGGTACCCGGCTCAGCCCGGGAAGTTCATTTGACCGGTCTAAAAGAGGATCCGACAAACTTTTTGCTGATGCATGGGATGGCATGCAACTCATCGGGTGTTATCGGCTCGGCCATTTGCGCCGGAATTTTATGGAGTTTTTTCATCTGATTGTAAAAGTTCAGCCCCTAAGGCACTAAGCCACGAAGGTTATAATATCATTCTATTTATTTGTGCCTTAGTGGCTGAACTTTTACCTTTTAACTAATTTCTTAACCACTGGTAACTGACACTCAAAGCCTCCATGCCCATATAGTAAATTGATACCAATAAGAGCAAGAGCGTTTAAGCAAATGATTGATGATTTTGTTATTGCCTTCACTTTGCTAACCCGCTAATAATATTACGTGTGGAAAATTATGGAACAACTCTTGAAATAACCATATTTTTCAAACTCCTAAAATGTTACCTGGATTAAAGGAGGCGGCCATGCAAGCAAAAATTATTATCAAGCGGAAATTTATCAAAGGCAAGAAAAGAGAAATTATTGCGTTGCTCAGGGAACTGCGCTCCGGGGCCCTTCAACAACCTGGGTATATTTCCGGTGAAACCTTGACATCGAGCGAAGATTCACAAACACTGGTGGTTATCGGAAGCTGGCAAGACATGGATAGTTGGATTAATTGGAGAGAAAATGATACAAGAAAAACTTTAGAAAAAATGCTGGAAACCTACCAGGAAACATCAAGCGAATACCAGGAATTAACGTTAGGGACATTCATCGAGGACTAATCCGAAATCCACACTCTTGCTTTAATGCCCTTCTTTTCTTAACAACTCCTGGTGCCACCGGGCAAAATCGTACATGCCGATAAACCGTTCATCGTCATTGATAATTCCCAGGGCCATTTCAAGAACCCCTCTGCCATAGGCATTGCTGTACTTTTCGGAACTGCGCGATTGTAGAAATTCTCTCACGAGCATCTGCGTGGTACGCTTGGTTTTATCTTTTCGAATATCGATGGGATCTTTGGGCTCTTCAAACGGATCCCATTTATCATAGCCTTTTTTAAGAATATGCTTCTGGCGTCGCGGCGACATACTGTCAAACACTGCTTTTTTTCTACTTTCCGCTTCTTCAGGAGAAAATTCACTCATTTCTTTTTCCTCGAACGACGCTTGGGGGCTTTTTCTTCCACCGGCTCGTCAGCGATTCCTAAAAACACGTCATCAAAATCCAATATCACGGCCGAAGATAGCGGCACGAGCAAGTCTGCCAGCTTAATATTTCTTGATTGGATGTCTCGCAGCAGTTCCGCAGATATTTGCTGCAACTTGCTGTGAACAGCATCCAGGTTAACCGTCGGATATTTCTCTCCCTCTTTGAACCCGGACTTACCGCAGGTGTGTCCGGCACCTCCGATTGCAGTCGGAACGCCGTAAAAGCGGCAGGTGATAGGACGATATTCATAGAGACTACATAGCTCTTTTTCATTCAAAAGCGGGCAGCGAACACGTTCAAGCGCCATTGCAGCAAGAATCTCACCTTCATTTTTGCCGGCCTGCAAATCGTTATATGCCTTGCGTTTGATTTTGTAAATTCGACGATCCGCTCGGTTGGATTTCTCAAGAAGTTCGGCCATATCTGAACCCTGGTATTTTTCATTGAACTTATGATGAATATAGAGTGCCTCGATCAACGTCAGGTCAAACAGGGCAAAACAGCAATCCGCACATTTTTCTTCACATTGCACACAATCGGCATAGGCATTTTTCACCCGATCAAATACACCGTCCGCTTGGGCCACCAGTGCTTCGTATTTTTCAAAATATGATGTAAAGTCTACACTCATAGCTGTGTCAGAACTCCTTTAACTGTTTTTGATGATATTAAATAGCAGGTTTAGCCTCAAACCGACGAGTCGATAAGAAACATATACTGTTGGCGAAACGAGGCGATGCTGGATACTGGTTTCTGGATGCTGGATAAAGAGCACCATCAAGAAACGTCATTGATCCGTTCTGTCACCTGCTTCGGCCGATTGAAAAAAGCGATTCATAATTTAGCCAAAAATCTGTAATCGTTTATGATGGTTTTTATACAAGACCTCACCCTTCAGAGTTTCTGTTTCATACAACGTACCAAAAATGCTTGAAAAATCGCATCTGATAATGGTAGCATAAAACTATCGAGCATCCAGCATCCAGCATCCAGAATCGTCACGAGCAGAAGTTTGTTCGCTATACAAAAACTTGATAAATTCGTTAAGTTTTTGGCCCAATAACTGGTTAATGTTTCACGTGAAACATTAACTTATTTGCCGATGCAAAAACGGCTAAATATTTGATTCAGAACGTCAACTTTTACATTGGTCCCCAGAATTTGTCCCAGGCAATCAATCGCTTCCTGAAGATTAATGGCAATCAGTTCCATGGGGGTTCCATTTTCAAGTTCGTGGTTGATGGTCTCAGATGCTCTGAGACTGTCCTCCATAAGCAGTTTTTGTCTCAGGTTGGGAACGATAGCAATTTCGATATCAATCGGATCCTTACCGAATCCGGTAAAGATCATTTTCTCTTTTAGGTGCTCCAGACCCCTGTCATACAGAGCCGAAATTTCCACAGAGTCTTTTCTCAACCAGGTATCCGGAAGCACAACAGGACATTCCCCGTTCACCAAATCGATTTTGTTAATCGCGATGATAAACGGTTTGGATTGTAACAGCTTAAATATCTTAAAATCCTCGGTTGTTAAAGGGCGGTTGGCTTCAATCATGAATATGGCCATATCGGCACCCTCGATGTTTTCTTTGGTTTTTTCAATACCGAGGGTTTCGATGGGATCATTGGTATCATGCAACCCGGCCGTATCGGCCAGGACAATCGGAAATCCCTTTATATTCAGCGTTTCTTCAATTGTATCCCGGGTTGTGCCGGGCACTGCGGTTACAATTGCCCGATCCTTTTGAAGTAACCGGTTTAATAAGCTCGATTTCCCCACATTAGGTCGACCGACCACGGTCACTTTCAGCCCCTCGCGCAAAAAATTGCCGTCCAGGTAGTCCTGAACCAACCGTTTCAGCGGTTTGATAACGTGCGCTTTAATCTCCCTGGCGGCAGCCGTCGGATCCAGTATATCTGCAACATCATCCGGGAAGTCTATGCCGGCTTCAACTCGGGTTAAAAAATCTATCAAAAATTCTCGGATTTGCTCGACGCTTCCTTTTAATTGCCCCTTGATCTGAGCCGCTGCTGCTTGCAGCGACTTATCCGTGCGGGCGTTTATGAGATCGATGACCGCTTCGGCCTGGGTAAGATCGATTCGTCCGTTAAGAAAGGCTCTTTGGGTGAACTCACCGGGCTGGGCAATCCGCCCGCCCTGTCTTAAAACCAATTCAAGAATCGTATTTACAGCGATCTGACCGCCGTGGGCGTTAATCTCAACGACATCCTCTTTGGTGTAAGACCGGGGTGCTCTCATAACACAAAGCAATACCTCATCCACTACCCGCTGATTCTCGGGATCGATGATGTGGCCCAGATATAGCCTGTGTGATTGGAATCCAAATCGGGAATTATCCTTTGCGAAAGGTGATTTGTCGGGGGTGAACCTAAGTTTAGATTCAGCCGGGGAAAATATCGCTGTAGCAATCGAAACAGCCCTGGGCCCGGATAGTTTAATGATTCCGATTCCACCCTGGCCGCCGGGTGTGGCAATTGCCGCTATAGTGGAATTGTCCATTTTATTGCGATCGCAACTGCTGTCTTTGCTTGCTATTTTTTTGGGGGAAAATAACCAATTTTCGCCTATAGCCCTCCCCCCTGCTTTTGGTGCGAATATCCGGATCATCCTTTAGGGCCAGGTGAACAATTCTGCGATCATAAGCACTCAGTTGCCCCAACGAAATGGGTTTGCGGATTCGTTTCGATTTGTCAGCCAGACGTTCGGCAAGTTTTTCCAGATTGGTCTTTCTAGTCTCCAGATAGCCCTCGACATCGACCTGAACCCGAATTTTTTCATTGTGAGGACTGTGTTTGTTGACGATTTTTTCAACCAGTGACTGAATAGCATCAAGGGTTTGCCCTTTCTTTCCGATGAGAACGCCGGCATTACCGCCATTAATATTAAAAAAAAGCCGCTCGGAATTTTCTTCAGCCGATATTTCCGCATCGGTCGTGATCGAGTCAACGATGCGCTGCAAAACGGTTCGACCAAGATCTAAAGGATTTTCCTCAAATGAAATAGGTTGTGGCGCGTCAGAAGTGTTGTCTCCAATGAGTTGCCCCGGTGTGTTGATGTTCTCACCTAGAATTTCATCTTTCGCTCCCGAGTTTGGGAGTGAGACCCCATCTTCCGAAACAGGTTCTTTGGATATCTCAGGCAAATGGACCCGGATTTTTGCCTTTTTAACCATTGCCAAGCCAAAAATACCGCTGGATCCGTGAGATAGAATATCATATCTGATTTTATCCGGCGCCAAATTGAGTTCTTCACATGCTTTCTCGATGGCTTTATCTATATTTTTTGCTGAAAATTCTAACGAAGACATCGGGTATAACCTCCGTTACTAGGCAAATTTTTTCTGAATATAATATTGTTGTGAGATCGAAAGAATGTTGTTCACCAGCCAGTACAGCACCAGCCCGGAGGAAAAGTTGATAAAAATCACCGTAAATATAAGCGGCATAAACATCATCATTTTCGCCTGGGTCGGATCCCCCATGGGAGGAGACATTTT
>CALZJV010000462.1 GCA_945787595.1 uncultured Desulfobacterales bacterium
CGTTCAGATACGATGACATCAATAAAATTCGATGTTGGATGGTTCGGTTCGGTAGCCTTCGGCCGTCTAATAGCCCAACAAATCATCTCTGAGCTTAATGAATCGGAATCCTTCCTTGAGGATTGGACGCATAAGACAAATAATTAACAGGGGATCAAACTGGAGCGGCAATCAGGTACAAGAAAGGACCATATCGAATTGATTCAGCCATGACATGAAAGGACAACCTTATGGATGCCAGAGAACTTCGCGCGTTGCAGGCGCCGCTTAAAGAGCGCTACAAAGAGTCTCCCGAAAACGCGATGACCCCTGCGCGGGCCGAAGCGGTGATCGAGGATAACGACATCTCCTGCCAAATTTACACATACGCGGGCACGACGGTGGCCGGCCTTCATCCCGCAACCGGCGGCGACGGCTCAAAAGCCTGCTCGGCGGATATGCTGATGGAAGCGCTGGTCGCTTGTGCCGGTGTCACCTTAAAAGCCGTTGCCACCGCCATGCGTATTCCCCTCAACCATGCCAAGGTAATCGCCGATGGCACTTGGGATGCGCGCGGGACATTAGCGGTTGATCGTGATGCCACGGTCGGACTCACAGAAGTGAAACTTAGATTTGAAATTGACAGCACTGCCGACCGGAAAAAACTCGATAAAATGATTGATCTTACAGAGCGCTACTGCGTCATTTATCAGACCCTCGCAAAGCCACCAACACTGACAAGTGAACTTAAAATCATTCAAAAAACCTAATCGGCTTTTATCCGATCAGATACAAATGGCTTTGGATGAAACGAGCGATGATGGCTAAGGCCACTTAGCAGAAACTGATATTTGTTACGTTTTTATATAAAGATAAAGCGGACTGTATTTTGACTACCATAAACTGGCTTTGGTTAAACCCATGAAAACAGCCTGTTGCGTATCATGGAATGATCTGCCCCCCAAAAACTGATCCAAATTTTAAGTTGTAGTTTTGATAAATTATCAAGCGGTGATATCCAACAAAGCCTGAATTATGAGAGTCTAACAAAACTTAAAATATCCAAGATCGGTGCTCTAAATTTCGAATTTCATACTGCTATAAATGTTAACGATTGACAGCCCTAAAAACCATATGATGTTCGAAACTTATCATCATATATTTCGATAACGGTCGAATTGTTGAGGATAGCACCCATTAAAAGGTCCCTGTCAAGAGAAAACACCCCACCATCGCAAAAAAATACAGCTTTTTTTGCAGGGACATCATCCAGAGCGGGATTAGCCCCATTTCGTTGACTGCGTCCAGGTTTTCAAAAGTTTTAGGTGCGGATCCTCAATTGATCTGCTACAGAGGAAAAATCATGACTAAGATTAAAAAAACAATTCGGGAACAGGCAAGAGATATTCCAGTCTATAAGAGTTGTGATGTCTTGGTGGTTGGTGGAGGGCCAGCAGGAAGTTCAGCTGCGGCTTCTGCAGCAAGAGCCGGCGCCGAAACGATACTTGTTGAAAGATACGGATACCTTGGCGGTCTTTCTACAGGGGGACTGGTGATATGGATTGACCGAATGTCCGATTGGAAAGGTACGAAGGTCATTACAGGATTCGCCGATGACCTGTTGGACCGGCTTCCTGGTGAAAGCATACTGGGACCTCCGAAAGCGGTTTGGGGTTCGAAAGACCCGGAAATTGTCAACTACTGGAAATCACGAAGCTGTGCATTTCAGGACACAGTAACCTGGTCGCCGACCATTGATCCGGAAGTATTAAAAAATACATCCTTCGAAATCCTCATCGAATATGGTGTAAAACTGATAATGCATTCCTGGGCCGTGGCCCCAATTATGGAGGAAGACACGATTCGAGGTGTCATTTTTGAAAGTAAAGCCGGACGACAAGCAATATTGGCTAAAGTTGTCGTGGATGCCACCGGGGATGGTGACATATTTGCCATGGCCGGAGAGTTTTTTGAATCGGATATCAATGAAGATAGCATCCATCACACTATAAATGTCGCTTTTCTATGCTGCGGGTTGGACATGGAACGTATCATCAATTTCACTCGGACCCAGCCAGAAGAATGGAAAAAGATATTAACAAACGCCCATGAATTGGGAATTGGTACGGCCCCGTCTCCCTCTCCGTATAATGATACCTGCGTGTTCATGGGGCCGAAAATGAGCGGATACAACTGTCTCGATATTGCCGATCTTACTGAGGTTGAAATAGAATCACGCCGGCGGATGAAGAAGGTAGTCGACTTTTACCGTGGCTGCCTACCTGGTTTCGAGAAAGCAAGGGTTTCACAGACCGCTCCCCAAATAGGCACTCGACACAGCCGCCGCCTTCTAGGCTTCAAAAAGATGGTCTTCGAGGAATGGTCTATGGGCAAAATCCATTCCGATGAAATCGGCGTATCTCCACCCCCGTCTTCTAAATATCCCAATGTTTCCGTCCCTCTCTCTTGTCTGGTTCCCCAAAAAACAGAAAACTTGATTGCAGCCGGGCGAAGCCTATCCTGCGATGCTAGGACGCACGATTTCATGAGGGAAATTCCAAATTGTTGGCTAATGGGGCAGGCTGCAGGTATCGATGCGGCTATAGCCGTCAAGACCGGGGCTAACTTACGTGATGTTTCTGTAGCCGATGTTCAAAAAGAATTGATTTGTCAGGGTGTATACTTGCAGAAACAAATAGCACCTGAACAGGATTAGCGGATCAGGGCAGGGTCAATAATAGCTCCGCTTTTATTTTAATGATTTCAGATTTGTCAGCATATAGAAACAAATCAGAGATCGTTCTCCGGTTTAGATTACGGTGAAGTAATCTAAAACTGGTCGATAAAATGTAACTGCTTAGCATTTGACATCATCTGAAATTTTATGATATCCATTTGAAATCTAATATTTTCAGTAAGTTATGATAATGGCAAGTTACATCAAGGCAGAGGTCCATAAAATCCAGCCTCGAAAACATCATATATCACAAGGGATGTCCGAAAGGGATAGTCTCAATTTATCACCAGTTTGACAATAAGAAAAGCAAGGCTTATTTGAATGGCTCGACGGTTCAAAAAATTCACTTCGGATTGACACCCGTTCATCCTGTATATTAAGATCATTTAATTTTAGTATCCATTATTTCATAAAAACGACATACGCCATAATGAAAAAACAACAAATCAAGACCCGGTTGCGGAACATTCTATCCATTGCACCGCAATTACATGATATTATAGTATCTTCCGCTACCGTCGAGGAAAAAAAGGACAATGTTCACACTTGGCTGTCCGACATATTGGTGGACACCTATAAAGACAATTCCAATATTAAGCCTTTGGAATATAGCCTGGTGCATGATGCCATTACCGTTTTTCGAAGGATCCTTTCGGATCGAAGTGAAAAGTTGGCCGGTTACAGTTTTATAGGATACCTGATCACCTTGTCGACGGCTTCAAACGATGAAGTTTTCGAACGCCCCACAGCCGGTTTTTTTGCGGAACTGGAACGCCTGGTAAGAGGCATCATGGGCACAACCGGTATTTACGCTGCCAAAGCGCCGGCCTTCATCAAACACGAAGGTCCCAAAGCAGCCCGGATGCGTTCGGCTGATCTCTCCCGCATGGCACGTGCATCGCAAAAATTTATGAACACCTACACCAGCGGGCTCGAAAACGATGCGGTAAGACGTCGCAGCCGGAACAAGGCACGTATCATCAAACTTTTTGGAATAACCGACTTGGAGTGGGGAAAGTGGAAATGGCATCTTAAAAACAGTATTCGGGATGCCGACACCCTTAAAAAACTGGTCAAATTGACCGATGAAGAATACGAGGCCGTCCAACGCGCCCGGGATTTGAAAATACCCTTCGCCATCACCCCCTATTATCTCTCCTTGATGGACTTGGATTCCGGCGGCCACCGCGACAAAGCCATCCGGGCCCAGGTCATACCCAGCTTGCACGATGTGAACAAACTGGCCGAGCATAAACATAACCAGGAGCACTCCATGGATTTTATGCTCGAATACGACACCTCTCCCATCGAGGGGATTACTCGGCGCTATCCCAATGTCGTCATCCTGAAACCGGTGTTGACCTGCCCACAGATTTGTGTCTACTGTCAGCGCAACTGGGAAATAGAGGATGTCGACTCGTCGTCAGCAGCGCTGCCCAAGTCTAAACTTGAGGCTGCCCTGGATTGGATCAAAAATACCCCGGAAATCAATGAAGTGCTGATTACCGGGGGCGATCCATTGCTGTTGTCCGACCGGAAGCTCGAATCCATCGTGTCCAGAGTTGCCGCTAACCCCAATATTATTCGCATTCGTATCGGCACGAGGACACTGGTTACAATGCCCCAGCGCATCACGGAATCCCTTGTACGCGGGCTGGCTCGATTTCAGGTTCCCGGCAAAAGGGAAGTTGTCATCATCACGCACTTTGAACATCCTTATGAGATTACCCCGCAATCCATGGCGGCTGTCCAAAAATTCAGGCGCAACGGAATGGAAATATACAACCAGCTTGTTTTTACCTACTATAACTCACGCAAGTTCGAAGCCTGCTTCCTGCGGCAGCAATTGCGCCTGATCGGTGTTACTCCGTACTATACCTTTAATGCCAAGGGAAAAGCGGAAACCAGTGATTTTCGTGTGCCCATTGCCCGGTTGATGCAGGAACAAAAGGAAGAAGCACGCCTGATGCCAGGTACGGTGCGAACCGATGAGATCGTCTTCAATGTTCCCGGGTTAGGCAAAAACTATCTCAAAGCTTCCCAACATCACGATATTATTTCCATAACCCCGGACGGGCGTCGCGTTTATGAGTTCCACCCATGGGAGAAAAAACTGGCCCTGGCCAACACCTATCTCTATAAGGATGTCCCTATTTACGACTACTTGAAACGGCTGAAATCAGACGGCCAGGATACTTCCGCCTACCGTACTATCTGGTACTATTATTAATCAGCAGGCTCTTTATCGCTGATTTTCATATCTATTCAAAATATTCGCGGGCTACCGCTCCGTGTCCTCGTCTGGTTACCGACAACGAAATCCACAAAGCATTCGTATTATCAATACGACGAGGATTCGCGCCGTTTAATTCTCCAAGTTGCAGATTACTCTCCAACAAAGCTATAATTTCTATCGCCTAAAAATATTTAAGATATTTTTGATCGGTTGTGGGAACGCTAAATTATAGGTATCTGCTATATATTTATAATTAAATTAGTATGTTAAACGTTATGATACTCAAATGATATCTTGAAGCAGGCAATCGGTTTTTTCGGCCCATACCTTCTATTGAATAGCCTTTGAATATTTGGCACGGTTCTTTGTCCCTCCGGCCGGTCTTTCCCAATACCGCAATAGCAGTCTTCGAATTGTCATTTATTGCAATTCTACAGCTTCGTGGTAGTTTGAGACCATCTCCGGGCATTTTAATTTTTAATTGACAAATCAAACTCTTACCGATAGCTTGAAGTCTCCGAATGAAAGGAGGCACCCATCATGCCATTATCTGGCACCTTCACTAAAGCCCATATTATCGACGCGGTGGCAGAAAGAAACGGATTTACCCGTAAAAAGTCGATTGAAACCGTCAAAATATTACTGGAGCTCATCAAACAATCGTTAGAATCCGGCGATGACGTATTGATTACCGGTTTCGGAAAGTTCTGTGTGAAAAAGAAAAATGACAATTTACAACTCAGGCAAGCGCTTCAGTAAATTGACAAGATCTTTGTTCTATTCCATTATTTCTTTGATCTGCCTATTATTTATTGAGAAATATAGCGAAAGTGCCGACCTTTTTTCTACCCAGTCTATTATCGTTGACGGTAAGATCCTATCTGTTATACCCGCTGATCTCGACGATAAAGGATCAGCCGAAATAGTCGTGATGAGTAAAACGGGCATTTATCAGTTTTCATGGGACATGGCCCACCCTAAAAAGTGATTTTAACAGGGATGGACTTTTCTTTTAAATAAAGGAGATTGGAAAGAAATATTTCCCTCTGATAAAGAATTCAAATCCAGCAGTGATAAATAATTGGTAACAGATAAAAAAGGAGGTTTACAATGCCAACTTATGAATTCTACTGTGAAAAATGTAAAATATCTTTTAGTGTCGTCCTTTCAATTTCCAACTATAACAAGAAGAAATACAATTGCCCGAAGTGTAAAGGCAAAAAAGTAAAGCAGCAAATCTCGTCTTTTCAGACTGTAACCTCTAAAAAAAGTTAAGATATGACCACCCGAATTGTAATTCAGCCTTCTGAAGGGACCCAAAGGGAATTTGTGATCAAAGTCCAATCGTGGGCAAACGAGGTTTTGGAGAAAAAAGGGCCTTTAGCGGCACCTCGCTTTATTTCCATAAACATCTGGAGACGTTTGGATGAATTACAATCCTTTTATCAGCAAGAAAAACAGGAACTTGGGATAGCGGCGGGAGAAGAGACGGATTTTTTGGCCACCCATGAAGCATGGAGGGGTCATCCGCGGATCCACATCTGCCAAGAAAGGGTAAAAGAGGTACCTGATGCTGTCCTCCAGAGCGTCCTGCATCATGAGATTAGCCATGCCCTTCATCACGGAACACCGGAATTTTACGCCTTTCGATACTCAACCAAATTGCAGGAAGCTGGGCGCTTATGTGGGCTGGACTTAGCTCTTCTGCAGCAATGTGTTTACATGCTTTCTGTAGCTATCAAAGACTATGACGTCGTCACGTGGCTCACTGATATAGGACTTGGTTTCGGTCAACTACACCTTCTTGAATATTTGATTTCTGACACAGAAGACGAGCGCCGAATTTGGGAGATGGTTTGGACCAATCCCGCTCGGCGCAAATTAGCCTTGGCTCTTTTTTTGAAAACACTTCTTCCCATTGAGGCCTTGGTCTCACTCAGAGTTGAAAGGGCTGAAATCATAAAAGATCAGTGGAAAGAGGCCTACCGTTGGCTTTCTGAGACAACACATGAAAGTCTCGTCTCATTCGCCCACAACACAATGGAGTACAGAGATAAGCCTTTTCAGCAGCGGTTGGAAAATGTGACGCTTAAACTAATCTTGGAGGCTTCGCTTTGAGCATCCATTCTTAGGATATTTTGCTATTTATTGCGAAAAAGGGGCAAACAGATTTAAGGTTAGCTGAACAAATACATAATAAAATCAAAATATTGATCGGATTTGACTTGGGCACGAAGACCCAATTCAGGCCATCGTAAATACTATTAGACTCCCATACGTAATCCCCAATTTTGGGAATTTAAGAATGTTGCCAAAATTCCGCGGTTTAGATAGACTGGTACTGACTGAAGACTATTGGCAATAGTCCTTGTCAGAACGTAGCATTGGATCTTGATCTATGTTTGTAGCCGCTCATCATTATGGGGTACTCTAAAACACCGAACAGCATTTCGAATTAGCGTCTATACACAGCAGATCTCGACCTTACTAAGTAACTGATACCATCAGTATGCTTGCATCTTATAGCGTTCAAGAATGATGCAAGTAGTCTTGAGTTTTAACATGTACAAAAAAGCGAGCACTGGAAGATAAAATTATGGGTCAAAAACCAAATTTTATTACCGACTCATGATAGACATAAGGCTCGCTTTTTTCAACTCCAAAACAAGTTGATAGTAGGCGCACGACGCACTTGCATGTCAATCGGCATCGAATACAGGTTTTTATCGATAATATCCGTAGAATATTTGTCCACCTTCCCACACGATGTCTCCAGGTTGCTAAAGCCGACATCCGGCAAGGCGATCAGATATTGCTCTTCTGCCTCGAACAGCTCATTGACCGTCTGTTCTCTGCCGGCAAGCCGGTGGTTGCCATATGAAAGACAATCTTGCAAAAGCTTTTCGTTTAATGCATCTAATGTCTCAGCTTCCGGGATCGGTACCATGTAGTTACGCCGGCAATAACCCACTAAACCTTCAACACCGCCTTTTTCACGTCCTTGGCCGGGGTTGCAAAAACGAGGAGTAAAATTGTAGTATCCCCGAAACTTATCATAGGACTGCTGAAGTACCCGCTTTTTACCTCGTAAAACCTTTTGAACCGCTGTGGTTAAGGGGTCAATTTTAGGTTAGCAAAACCATTGACGGGGACCGACTCGCAGAGATAAAACTGCACAATACCATCAGGAATGTACAGAATTTCGCTCTCAGCGGAATACCACCGAATCTTGGCAATAGTCCTCATCAGGATGTGGCGCTGAGCCAAACTTGAATTTAGAAGGTTTTCCAGTTGAAAAATGCTTGACAACGCCTTGCCGTTTCACAGAAAAAAGTAATTTTTAAAGGGAGGGTTGACTTGAGAAAAGATAGACTGGAGGAATTAACCGTAAGTGACTATCAGGATTTGGTGGATGAGTGGATAAAAACCTTGGGGGTACGCTATTTTAGCGAGCTGACCAACCTTGGCATTCTCATGGAGGAGGTGGGAGAGGTGGCCCGGATCATGACCCGGACCTATGGGGATCAAAGTTTCAAACCCGGAGATGATTCATCTGATTTGGCCGATGAATTGGCTGACGTCCTCTTTATAGTTTGCTGCCTTGCCAACCAGACAGGGGTGGACCTGACACGGGCCATTAAAAAAAACCTTGAGAAAAAGACCCTGCGGGATAAAGACCGCCAAAGAAACAACCCTAAGCTATAGCTTGTTATAGCTTGTGGAATGAAAAAGCAGGGGCTATGCCCAAAAAGTGCAAAAAGGGATTAGGAATAACGCATGGAAAAAGCAGGTTACCAAAAATAGGAGAACAACTTGCCGCACAGGAAGGATAAATACAAATATGAAAGTTTTGGTAACAGGTTGTGCCGGTCACTTAGGTGAAGCACTCGTTCGTACTCTGAATAATCGGGACCATGAGGTTATAGGTATCGACCTTATTGATTCCGATTTTACCGATGAAGTAGGAACAATAACAAACCAAGAATTTGTCAAACAATGTATGGAAGGAATAGATACAGTTTTCCATGCAGCCACTTTGCATAAGCCGCATGTTGCCACACATCGTCGGCAAGATTTTATTGATACCAATATTACAGGAACGCTCAATCTTTTAGAGGAGGCTGTTTCAGCAGGAATAAGCTCATTTATCTACACGAGTACGACCAGCACTTTCGGCGATGCACTTACGCCATCTGATGACAATCCGGCAGCTTGGATAACTGAGGATGTAATACCTGTCCCCAAAAACATTTATGGCGTGACCAAGGTCGCAGCGGAGAATCTTTGTCAATTATTCCATCGTAACCATCATCTCCCTTGTATTATCTTGAGAACTTCTCGTTTTTTCCCAGAGGTAGATGATAGAAAACAAGTGCGAGAAGAATATGGGGATAGCAATGCCAAAGCTAATGAATTTCTGTATCGTCGGGTGGATATTGAAGATGTGGTAAGTGCTCATCTGTTGGCGATGGAAAAAGCACCCGCAATTGGTTTTGCCCGCTATATCATCAGCGCAACGACCCCATTTTCACAAGGTGATTTGCTTGAGTTACGCTCTGATGCAGAAGCGGTACTCAAGCGAAGGGTTCCTGGCTATGAAACCGAGTATAAACGTCGTGGCTGGAAGATGTTTCCCAGAATTGATAGAGTGTATGTCAACAAGCGAGCAAGGAATGAACTCGGTTGGGAACCTCAACATAATTTCAATAATGTACTCGACCGGTTGAAAGCGAATAATAAGCTACTGAGCCCTTTGGCATACATCATCGGAGTAAAGGGCTATCATTCTGCAGAGTTTGATGATGGCCCTTACCCCATGGAATGTACGGTTAGATAAACATTGGGAAAGTCGTAACTGACAGTTATTATAAGCTGATATGTGAGATCGCTAAACTAATTCATTTTAAGTACTATGAACAGAATTGTCATTTCTAACAATGCCGAACAATGGCTTAAAGACGAATGTGATATCGCAGCGGCTTCTGCCGGGCGTTGGGGTCGAGGACTGCGACCATTAGTCCTCGGCTTTCCAAGCTATCCCCAAACTGCACAATACTGCTATCATTGCTAAGTCAGATTTAACAATCAGAATCGAGGACTGACATTACAATTCCACATTTTTTCTATTGGCGGCCTATACAAGATATTGTGGTTAT
>CALZJV010000463.1 GCA_945787595.1 uncultured Desulfobacterales bacterium
TGTGTGAAACCCTCTGGCCACTCCGATGCCGCGGCGGTAGCGGCCGGATTTCATATCAGGTTTGATGCGCTGATCCCATTCGATCATATCCTTGCCCTTAAGCAGCATTTCTTCCACGCCGCAGCTGCGGATAACCGAACGGACCGTCGGTCCCTGGCCCCAGAACGTTTCACCCAAGCCGACATAATTTTTCAATCTGAGTTCAATGGGGTCCATTCCCAGTTTCTCGGCAATAATATCCATCATGGACTCGACGGCAAAGGAGACCTGGGGATTGCCGTATCCCTGCATGGCGCAGGCCGGCGCTTTGTTGGTGTACACCGCCGTGCCGTCAAAGTTGAGATGGGGCATGCGGTAAAGGGAGACAAACCAGCCGGCCATACACCCCAGCAGCGGATAGGCCTGGATGTTGTGGCCGCCGATATCCACCACTGTTTTCAACTCACCGGCTGTAATGGTCCCATCCTGTTTGAGACCGTATTTTAGTTTGATGATGGAAGGGTATTTACAATGGTCGTACATATCCTCTTCACGGGACAAAACCAGTTTGACCGGCTTTTGTGCTTTAAGTGCCAGGGCAACACAGATGGGAATACAGGTGTTCATTTGAATACTGGAGCCGAAGGCGCCGCCGATGGGCACGCGATGCACGTTGACACGACTTAAGGGAATATTGAAAATACGCCCCAGCAATTGGCGTGTATTATGGATCGACTGGGCGGTGGGCCAAACCGTGATACCGCCGTCCGCTTCCGGCCGGCAGACAACCGACTTGGTTTCCATGATACACCCGACCGGTCTTAAATTCTTTTTCAACAATCAGGTCCGCTTCTTTAAATCCTTTTTCGATATCGCCTTCGTCCACCTGTCTGTGGCAGGCGATGTTATTTTTAATGGGCAATTTTGTTTCGCCCAACAGTATTTCATCATAGATCGAAACGGCTCCGGGAGCCATGGCTTCATATGGATCAAAAAGCCCTGCTAACGGTTCATATTGCACCTTGATGGCCTGCATCGCTTTTTCGGCCAGGGCCGGGGTGCGGGCCGCCACGGCTGCCACTCCTTCTCCCACGTGGCGGACGGTATCGGAAAGCACCCGTCGGTCGCGATAGGTCTTTTCCGGAATGCTGACCTGCCGTTCGTTATACATAATGTCGGGGACATTTTCATGAGTCAGGCAGATCGCCCCTAACGCTTCGGCTGCGGACACATCCACTGAAACAATGCGTGCATGGGGATGGGGACTGCGCACTACACGGGCATGATACATGCGGGGCAGGGTCACATCCGAAACATAGGTTTCCCTGCCGGTGACTTTGGCAAAACCATCTTTACGCCGGGAGATTTGCCCGATTGAATGGAATTTGTTGTTGTTCATAACAAGTTTTCTCCATTGTGCTTTATTACCAAACCGGAGGAGTCCAAACGAACAGCACTTCAGCGGTAACCTTGCCGATGTTCTTCCAGCGATGGGGGAGCTCACCATCAAAATACAGGGTGTCTTCCTGCTGCAGGGAAATGACTTTTGATCCGATTTCAAATTCTATTTCACCTCTAAGTACCAGCACAAATTCTTCAGCTCCCTTGGGATGCGACATATTTCCGGAGTCGTTTAACATGCCACCGGGTTCGATCACACTGAGTAGCGGCTGCATCTTTTTTTGAAATACACCTTTTGTTAAGAGCTGGCTGATAACCTTGCCATCGGGGTAATTAATGGTTCTTCGATCGGCTTTTCGCAGATGCCAATTTCCCTGATCCTCGCGGTCTTCATCCCGAACCAGATCTGCTACGGGTATTGCCAGTGCCTCGGCCAGACGACCGAGCATCGATACCGAAGGAGAGCTAGTGCCTTTTTCAAGCTGGGAAATATAGGATTTTGTGCAGCCGGCTTTTTCAGCAAGTTGCTGGAGGGTAAGTTGCTTCCGGATTCTGAGTTGTTTGAGCCTGCTGGGGATTTTGTTTTCCATTATCGTCCTTGAGAAAGTGTACCAGAATTAAACAAGTTTAGTAAAATTACACTTAACTTATTGGTTTTTGTGTTGTCAAGAAAAAAGTAAAACAATTTTAATATCTGTATAAGAAATATAGATAATATTTAAATTTATAATAATAACAAATATATAAAATATATAGGCCGAGCGATAATATATCCTGATGGTGAAAAGTTGGTTAGAATTGAGTTCCGATAATTTTTTCAGTTTTCATTATCAGGTTAAATATTACTTGACATTTTTTGATTACCTGGCTATCAATTCAACTGAAATAAAAGTAGGCGTTCAACGGTTACCAAACAAAAGGAGGTAATTATGTCTGAATGGTTTCCACTGGATTTAGAGATCACCAAGCCCCATCCCGGGCATGAAGCCCATCTTTGTATGGCTAAAAATGTGGGTTTTGTAAAAAACAATCTCCAGGAATACAAAAAATACGTTCGTGATGCTAAATTCGTTTGCAAAAACTGCGGACGCGCAGCCGCCAAAGCCGAGAACCTGTGTGACCCGGAAGAATTGTAAGGAACTCTATGCGATTAACCGATGAGGAAAAAAGCATCCTCGACGGCAAACGGGGGGAGGCAGCCCGCATCGCCCTGTCGGTGCTGGTCGACCTGGGGCAGCTTTTCGGTGCCAAGGAGCTGATGAGGGTCTCCCAGGTGCATATCGATGCGACCCTATACATGGTGGAGGCCGGACTGGAGTTTGCCGAGAAAATGGTCGATCGGGGTGCGAAAGTGGCGGTGCCTACTTCTCTTAATCCCAGTGCCATCGATCTCCAGCGGTGGGAGCAATACCGGGTTCCCGCCGAAATACTACCCAAACACAAGCGGCTGGAAGCGGCCTATCTCAACATGCAAGCCACTCCCACTTGGACCTGTGCTCCCTATCAGCACGGAATCATTCCTCGATTCGGCGAACAGATTGCCTGGGGCGAATCAAATGCCATTGCCTTTGCCAACTCGATCATCGGGGCCAGAACCAACCGGTACGCCGACCTCATGGATATCTGCGCGGCCATCATCGGCAAGGTTCCAAAATTCGGCCTTCATCTGGCGGAGAACCGAAAAGCCGAAATGCTGATTGAACTCAAAGATGTCACCAGCGATATGCTTGCAAACGATGCGATTTACCCGCTTCTCGGATTCCTCTTGGGTGAGATGGCCGGAGATCAAGTAGCGGCCATAACCGGAATCCCCAAGAATGTGAAAATTGACAGCCTCAAGGGATTTTGTGCGGCAGCTGCTTCTTCCGGAGCTGTCGGTCTTTTCCATATGGTGGGGATTACGCCGGAGGCGCAGACTATGGAGATGTGTCTTCACGGGAGTAAACCGGAAACGGTTCTTGAAATAACCCCTCAAGCAATCAGGGAGACGGAAGAGAAGCTCCGGACGGTGAAAAGTGACGGCGTTGACCTGGTTGTCACCGGCTGTCCGCATTATTCCACGGCCGAGTTTGTACGCCTGGTGCAACTGGTAAAAGGTAAAAAAGTTCACAGTTCGGTGGTTTTCTGGGTATTTACGAATAGAACGGTTTATGCATGGATAAAAAACAATGGTATTCTCTCCGATCTGATTGCCGGGGGGGTTATGGTATTTACCGACGGATGTCCACTGCAATATCCCCGGCAGACCTGGCAGTTTAACGCTGCCATGACCGATTCCGCCAAGTTTGCCAATTACTGCTTCTCCCAGAGAGGTCTTGACGCGGTCTATGGAAGTATTGAAGACTGTGTGGAAACCGCCATTCAGGGGAAAATCCGGCGAAAGGAAGCACCGTGGCGCTTAAAATAACGGGCTGTTGTGTGGTGCCGGGGATTGCAGAAGGGGATGTGCTGGTGACCTCCCAGCCCATCAGCTTCTGGGGCGGTGTGGATCCCGCAACCGGCCTTGTCAATGATCCCCGCCATGAACTCTTCGGGCAGGGTGTGGCGGATAAGGTGCTGGTGTTTCCCTTTGGTAAGGGGTCGAGTACCGGTTCGCTCATTATGTTGGAATTGGTCAGGGTGGACAAGGCGCCGGCGGCCATCGTGAATGTGAGGACCGAACCCATCCTTGCGACAGGACCCATTGTCAGCAACTATTTTTACGACAGGCAAATCCCGATTATATCCCTCGATGAGGATTCATTCCAAATGCTGAAAACAGGGCAGCACGTAACCGTCAATGCTACGGAAAAGTTCATTGTCATACACGGTGGGAAATAAGAAATTCGAATACCCGCCTGCCAAAGCCGTATTGCAGAATGTGAGCTATTCCAAAAAAATCTACTGATTATTGGAACCGGAACAATTACAGTGAAGTCGCATAGGCGGGCAGGCCGAAATGCGAGACAAATACGAAATCCTAATGCACAAATGCTTAAAACGGAGTAAACAAAAGCACGAAGCCTGATGGTAATAACGGATCAAATTATTTTGTAACGGTCAATGATGTACCGGTTTTAGGTTTTTTGCCATTGGTATGTTTGTCATTCGAATTTTCAATTCAATTTTAACGAGTCTGAAGGACTGGTTACCCCTTGTCCTCCTTTATTCAAAACATGGGTGTAGATCATAGTAGTTCTGACGTCTTTGTGGCCTAAAAGCTCTTGTACAGTCCGAATATCATAACCGGATTCCAACAGGTGCGTGGCGAAGCTGTGTCTTAAGGTATGACAGCTGCCAGGTTTAACTAATTTGGTTGTTCTAATTGCTTTTTTTACTGTTCGCTGTAGTGATTGTTCATTAATATGATGCCTCCTGATTTTATTGGACCTTGGGTCCAACGAACGCTTTCTGGAAGGAAAAACATACTGCCACCCCCACTCTTTGTTAGCCCTAGTATATTTTCTCTACAAAGCATAAGGAAGGTAAACTTCACCATAGCCTTCCGATAAATCCTGCTTGTGAATAATTTTTACTTTTTGCAAATGCTGCTGCAGGTGAAGTTTCACAATTTCAGGAAGCATGGTCACCCTGTCTTTTTTTCCTTTGCCATCTCGAACCGTTATTTGGTTCATGTCAAAATCAATATCTTTAACGCGTAATCGAAGGCACTCCATCAGGCGGAGACCGGCCCCATATAAAAGATGGGCCATAATCCAATAGGTACCATCCAAATTAGCTAAAAGCTTTCGAATTTCATTTTTGGAGAATACCAACGGTATTTTCTCGGGCCTTTTCGCACGTGTCACGTCATTCAACCAAGACAACTCAATCTTTAGCACTTCTTTGTACATGAAAAGTATAGCGCTAAGAGCCTGATTTTGAGTGCTGGACGCAACACGCCCATTGACTGCCAGATAAGTCAAAAATTGCTCTACCTCCTGTGTACCCATAGTTCGGGGATGCTTTTTATTGTGAAACAAAATGAATCGTCTATTCCAATCCAAATATGCCTTTTCTGTTCTAATGCTGTAATGCTTTAATCGAATTCTGTCCCTCAAGCGATCTAAAAGTCTGGGTTTTTCAATCATATCGGCGCCTTAAAAAATTCTGATAGGTTTTTGTTGCATTAACAACCTCAAAACGGTAGGATTTTTAAAAGACAACAAATTGAACATTGACTTTAAACGTAATTTATTCATCCTTAATTTATAAATCTTAATAATATCAAAATATTAAAAATTTTTAAAAACGGACCATTAATTCGGATTTAAAAAAATTATGTATCCAAAAGAAGATTTCAAAAAAAATGACGCTTTTCTGCAACTTATTTATTTTTCAATTTGACGTATAAAAGCAGGCCTATTTAATTTTGTCAAGGATTTTCTTTACATAAATATTAACATTTGGAATTATACGTCAAAATTGACGTAATTTTGTTTACTGTATACCGTCATTTTTGACGTCTACTATTGTTATGTTTTTGAAATGTATACATTATTTAACCCTACAACGAAACATAAGTTGATTTGATCGACTTTTTAATTTTTTTCTTTCGATGTGAAAGATATGCCGCATGATTTTTTTTCTGGATCCATAA
>CALZJV010000464.1 GCA_945787595.1 uncultured Desulfobacterales bacterium
TTAGTACATCATTTTGAGAAACTGGTCGCATGGCATCATCGAGGTTCTCTCGTTTTCGACTTCAACATCGACTTGACTGCCGGCCCCGGGGCCATGTTGCACCGGATGATGAACTACTTGTTTTATGAAATCAACCATAATGCTCTTGTGCTGAAAAATAGCGGTTTGCGTAAAAGCTACGATGAAATGTTACTGACCGCCTTGCTTTCTTTGCCACACAACCAAAGGGAAAAGCTTTGTGAAAATCGCCGCTATCAGGTCGCACCTGGACACGTCCGTCGCGCCGAAGAGTATATGAAGGCTCATTTAGAGGAGGCGATTTCAATTATCGACTTGCTGCAGATCTGCGGCTGTAGCCGAAGAGCACTCTTTTCGGCTTTCCGCAACGCACGCGGTTACACACCGATGGAGTTTTTAACCGAACAGCGGTTGCAAAGCGCTCGGACCAGACTGCTTAACCCGCATACGGAAGCCTCTGTTTCCTCCATCGCTTTGGATTGCGGCTTCACCAACCTTGGTCGTTTTTCCCAGGTGTATAGAAGACGATTTGGCGAGCGTCCTTCAGACACATTGCGTAAGGGAAGATAAATCAAAACCGCACGATTCTTGCCATATATCTGAAATTTAGCCATTTTGCATGTATTCTCAATTTATCGTGACCTGACGTCGCAATGATATTATGAAAAGAACTTTCTGCATATTTTTCTTACAAACACAGGATAATACTATAACAAAAGGGAGGCTAAAATGATTAGAAATACGCTTTTTTTAGGGACTGCGGTTGCCATGCTGATTATTTTTGTTGATAAATCACAATCTATTGACTTCAGTAGTTTAGCCGATCAATCATCATATCGATGTTCGGGAGGGGTAGTTGCTGTAGGGGATTTAGATAGAGATGTTCGGCAAAAATGTGGCGATCCTTTAGAGATCGGGAGAAGACAAGATTTTGGGCCTATATGGATATATTATGAAGATCAGGCGAATTTTATGTATTATCTTGCATTTTTGAATGGTAAGTTGCAGCGCATTGTGGGTGCTCCATGCAGCCCTGATGATGCAACCTGCTTTGATTTAAGATAACCGAAAAATTTTCCGTTTCGATATCCAAACTTTTCACTAAACTGAGATTATCTCAATCTATCAACAGATCGAAGGGTGGAAGGATGACCACATTATATAGTGTTGCCAGTGCATGGTTTTTTCATCATAGCGTCACAGGCTAAATGCCGGGCTAACTCATTTTTGAATAAGATAAGTGTAGCGCAATTTTAGCAATTTTGAATGTTTCTGGTCAGAGAGATCTGGGAACATGGTATCTTCCCAAGAATGATAACACACAAACAGCCGTGTTCGCATTTCAAGCTCATCACCTTCAAAACCTAATTCAGCGAAAATGTGTACCTGAGAATCTAACTTCGCCCATGAAGTCATCGCAAGATCGTATTTTGTCAAGTGTTTATCCCTGATCATTTCCATTGTAGTTAGAAGCCGTTTTTTCGGATCAAGTTTTACAACATCAGGATTATGAGTGACAACACCCGTATACCGACGCACCCAATAATCGAGAAGGTGCTCCAACAAGTCTTGCCGATTTTTGAAATGCCAGTAGAATCCGCTTCTTGATATACCCAACCCTTTGGCAAGTCTTTCGATTTTAACGGCCTCAACACCACTCGACTCAAGTGTATCAAGTGCCTTGATAAGCCACTGATCTTTACTTACACGTTTAATTTTATTTGTTTTTGGTGGTTTCATTTTTTAGAATTGAATAATTTATTGGACATTTCTGTACAGTATGCTTATTGATTCTTTTGTACAGCACTGTTTATAATTCATATTTACAAAAATTTCAACTTCAATAATTCACCCTAAGGTTGAATGAAAGGAGGCCGTATGGAAAAACTGCTTCGTTTTTTAGTCTTTATTGTTGGATCTATGCTCATATTTCCAATGGCATCATTCGCTGCGCAATTCGACGCTCCGTACAACAAGTTCGAGAAGAAACACGGTGCCGAGTGGGCCAAGGAAGACAAGGCAATCGACGCCAAGCTTGCGGCGTTGGAGAAAAAGTTCGGTAAAAAGCCCAACATAATTATGGTGTTGACCGACGACATCGGCTGGGGCGTGCTTGGCGCTTATGGCGGCGGCAAGGTCGTCGGGACACCGACCCCCAACCTCGACAAGATGGCCCGTGATGGCATGAAGTTCCTGTCAGCCTATTCTGAGCCTTCTTGTACGCCCACTCGACTTGCCTTGTTGACTGGACGTCAGCCGCACCGCACCGGGGTCAACGTGGTGCTGTGGCCGGGTCAGAAGCAAGGGATCGTTGCCGAGGAGGTAACCATCGCTGAGCTGCTCAGGGAGGGAGGCTATGACACCGCCATGTGGGGCAAGTGGCACGTGGGCGATGTCTACGATGAGCAACTGCCGCATAACCAGGGCTTCGACTACGCCGAGTACTCGCCATACAACGGCGCAGTCTGGGGGTGGCAGGACTCCGCTGACTACTACAAAAAGTACGGCGGCACGGCGGGCAAATCGCCCTTGTGGTTGGACGTGCCGGAGGACTACTTCGAGCGTTTCGGCCTGGAACCGCACTTCATCTGGGAAGGGCGCCCAGGGGAAAAACCCAAAAAGGTGATGCCGGCTAACTGTGAGACCTATCAGGAAATGGACACCCGGCGCACCGATGCCATCAACAAGTACGTTAAGGATCATGCCAAGAGCGACAAGCCCTTCTTTATCTACTATCCGTCGGACGCAACCAACTCGATCTGCGCAAATCCCGAGAAGTTTCGGTTCCAGAAGCACGTAGACAGCGCTAACAACTTGGCGGTCTCCCTGGTCCAACACGACCACAACATGGGGCGGCTGCTGCAGAATCTGAAGGACCTGGGTATCGCCGAGAACACGCTGGTCGTGTGGTACAGCGACAACGGGCCCATGCACGGATTTTACCCCGTCACGGGCTACAGTCACTTTCGAGGCGGCAAAGGTGATGTCACCGAGGGTGGCGTGCGCGTGCCGGCGATGGCCTGGTGGCCGGGCGTGATCGACCCGGGCCAGGAGCCCATCGATCTCCTGCATGTCAGCGACATGTTCACCACACTGGCGCGCATCGGGGGCGTCAAGGACAAGATCCCAAACGACCGGGTTACCGATGGTATCGACCAGGCAGCGTTTCTGCTCATGGGCGAAGATCACTCACGGCGCGACTACATGTTCCACTACAGTGGTACCGATATCGGTGCGGTTCGATTTGGCAAGCTCAAGATGCATTATAAAGGCATGGCGGGCGGCCTCCCGCAGTTTGATATCTACAACATTATGCGCGATCCACGCGAGGAACTCGGCAACAAGATCGGAATCTATCCCTATCTGCACACCCCGGTGCCCTTTGGTCAGCTTGTTCAGTTACACCTCGAACAGATGCAGCAGTTCCCCGATCGCAAGCTCGACCCAAAGACGGGCAAGGAGGTTAAAACTCGACGGCGAGCGACTAGCAGCTGGGAGATAGGCCCGGAAATGAAATGATTCAGAAGCTACCACATCGGGTATCAGAAGTCACGCCGAAGGGCGCGGAACTTACTCCACATGACTAAGGCCACATAATCGTAATAACTCGGAAAGCCAAAAGCGTGGATTGACGTTGGAAATCCACGCTTTTCTAATTTGTACGGTTATACAATATATTGGGGTGATGGATTCTGGCCCGAGACCTTTGATATCCAACAAAGCTTGAATAATCAGAGGCCATAAAAGTTTAAGATATCCTCGATCTCGGTTTTCATGGCATGCCAGACGATAGCTGCTTCATTCGCCTTTGTTCTTACCATTCTTTCTATCCGCTTGCCGCGACTTACCCTGCAACCGGCGCCACCCGTCGAGCCGCTGCTTGATGACTTTTTCATAGCCCCGTTCGGTGGGCGCATAAAATAGCTGCCCCTTGAGTTTATCCGGCAGGTATTCCTGAGCGACAAAGCCATCTTTGTAATTATGGGCGTATTTGTAATCTTTCCCGTATCCGATATCCTTCATCAAGCGCGTCGGCGCGTTGCGGATGTGAAGCGGCACCGGCAGTGAGCCGGTTTTCTTGACCACCTGTTGCACCTTGCCGTAAGCGGCGTAAATGCTGTTGCTCTTGGGTGCTGTAGCCAGATAGACTGCTGCCTGGGCCAGTGCCAGTTCTCCTTCCGGGTGCCCCAGGAATTTAAAGACTTCCATGGCGCTCATGGTAATTATTAAGGCCTGGGGATCCGCATTGCCGATGTCTTCGGAAGCAAAGCGCACCATGCGGCGGGCAATGTAAAATGGGTCTTCACCGGCCGCCAGCATCCGCTCAAGCCAGTAGAGTGCGGCATCCGGATCACTGCCCCGCAAGCTTTTGTGAAAAGCGGAGATGATATTGTAATGCTCTTCACCGGATTTGTCATACACCAACGCCTTTTTCTGGATGGCATGCTCCAGGTCTTTGAGGGTAATGTGTACCGGCGCCGCCTGGTCGGAAGCATCGCTTTTTATCTCCGCCAATGATCCGGCCACCTCAAGATTGTTGAGGGCCACCCGGGCGTCACCGTCGGCAAGACCGACCAGATAGGAAAGGGCATCGCCATCCAATACCAGGTTTAGTTTTCCAAGCCCCCTGTCCTGGTCTTTCAGGGCCTTGTTGATGATCGCGTCGATATCATCCGCAGAGAGCATATTCAGTGTGATAACCCGACAACGCGACAGCAAGGGGGATATCACCTCAAAGGAGGGATTTTCGGTGGTGGCGCCGATAAGGGTAATCAGGCCGCTTTCGACGTGATGCAAAAAGGCATCCTGCTGGGCTTTGTTGAAGCGGTGAATCTCATCGACAAACAAAATCGTCCGTTTGCGGTACAGTTTTTGCTGATCACGGGCTATTTCGATAACACCGCGGATCTCTTTGACGCCGGCCAGCACGGCGGAGAAATGAATGAAATGAGACCGGGTTTCGGTCTTGCCGCAGCCCGGCGGGCCCCAGAGGATCATGGAAAAAATCCGGTCATGCTTGATGGCGCTGTGGATCAGCGTCCCCGCCCCCACTGCATGCAATTGGCCCACAAACTCATCCAGTTTTTGCGGTCGCAAACGCTCCGCCAGGGGCCGGGAGGATTCGGCCGCTTTTTGGGCGTGATATTCGAAGATATCCATGTTTTGATTTCCCTCGGAGTCAATTACCACCCCTAAAAGGGGGGCATTATAAATCTCAATTTCACCGCAAAGGCGCGGAGCACGCAGAGATTCTGCTTTATTTTTTTGCTTTGCGCTAAGCCCCGCGAAAGAACAGCGGGATGCGAGCAAGGGCGGAAAGCAAAAATCAACGACCCTTTGGATCTGTCAATCCAAACTGAAAATAATACTCGCAATACTTGCTTTGACTGGGTACAGTTGCTGAATACTTTTCATTGGCCGTTTCTTGTATCCCGACTTGGCGGGGCCTCTCAACGGCAAATGAAAAATATCATTTTCTCTGTGATCTTTGCGCCTTGAGCGCAGCGGGCGGTGAGTCTTCACTTACCTGCATGCTAAGCAAAGCTTGGACCATCAGCATAGCTGAAGGTTTAAGGAATTAATTAAAAAATCATTCGCCACCGGCCAACTTGAAAATCGTCCCCGCAGAACTTAAGGAATGCTGGGTTTACTGTTTACCGCTCGGATAGGCGCACGGCGCCATTATTTTATGCCGCATTCCCAATTCCGCTTTCCGCATTCCGCATTCCCACTTCCTCACCCCCTGCCCCTCTTCTTCCGTCCTTCCCGCTGCCTGAAAATGATCCGGATCGGTGTTTTATCCAGACCGGTTTCTTCCCTAAACTGGTTGATCAGGTATCTTTTATAAGAGAAATGGACGGCCTGGGGGTAGTTCACAAAGCATACGATCGTGGGGGGTTTGGTGGATATCTGGGCGGCATAGTAAAACTTAATACGTTTGCCGCGGTGAAGCGACGGTTCATTTTTTTCAGTGGCCCGCTCCAGGAATCGGTTCAACTGGCCGGTGGTGATTCGGCGGGTATACTGTTCATAGACCTCGTCTACCTGTTTAAAAATTTTTTGAACCCGCTGGCCGGTCAAAGCTGAAATCGTCATGGCCGGCGCGAAATTGAGAAACTTGGCCTGATATCTTAAGCGCTCATAGTATTCTTTGGCGGTTTTATTGTCTTTCCTCACCAAATCCCATTTGTTCAACAGCAAAATGCAGCCACATCCCCGCTCAAACGCATAGCCGGCAATGCTGATATCCTGATCGGTGACGCCCTCTGCCGCGTCCATGACAATCAGCGCCACATCACACCGATCCAGGCTTCTTAAAGCCTTGATGATGGAAAATTTTTCAAGTTTCCGGTGCACCTTTCCTTTTCGCCGGATCCCGGCCGTGTCGACAAGAAGGTAAGATTTTTTATTCATTTCCCAGAGGGAATCGATGGCATCCCGGGTGGTTCCGGGGATATCGCTGACCAGCAGCCGCTTTTCCCCCAGNCCGTAACGGTGCTCGGCCGAAAGCGGATAAAGCGTCTCCAGCCCCAGTTGATAGAAATCCGAAAGAAAGACTTCCTGCTCCGCGCCGTCAATTTTGTTGACGGCGTAAAAGACCGGTTTGTCAACGGTGCGAAGGATATCGACAGTTTCCCGGTCAAATGGTGAAACTCCCTCTTTTCCGTCCAGCAGCAGGATGATCACATCCGCATCGGCAATGGCCTGGTGTACCTGGAAACGGATCTCATCCGCAAAATCATCTCCTTCGGTAAATCCGCCGGTGTCCACCAGTGTGAATTCAACATCATTCCAGCAAGCATCCCCGTAATGGCGGTCCCGCGTAACTCCCGGGAAATTATCCACCAGCGCATCTTTGGTACGGGTGACGCGATTAAACAGGGTCGATTTGCCCACATTGGGGCGACCGACGATGGCAACGATGGGTTTCATAAAATGAATGCCTGAATTTTGAACGACTCACTAGCCCCGATCAAACTGCACGTTTCGGCGACCAGCGGCGGTGCTGATTCCAGATCCTTGCAACTCTGAATCTTGAACCCCCGAACCTCTTAAACTTTGAACCGTTACCGCTTATTTATTCCAATTCCACATGAAATTGCAAGATATTCCTCAGCGCATGAAATTTCGGCGAAACAAATACAGCCTATCTCCTTCTGCACCGCTCATGCCTTTTGGGATCGTTGTTGCAGGTCTGCTAATCTGGGTTTTTGCTCGCGGTTAGGGTTCACGAAGAAATAAATTCACAATTTTAGGCGTTGAGGCGCCCGATTGGCAAGGCGCGAAAACGCAGGAATATCTGGATATTCCGAGCTTTCGCAACGCCGCCAGGCGGGATGCATCGGCGTATAAAATGTGAAGTTATTCGAGGGTTTTAAAATAAGTGACAATGCGCTGAAAAAGCTGGACCCGGGCCCGGGGTTCGAACTCATCCCGCCGCACCAGGGCCTGGAGTGCGACCTGCGCTTCGGCCGGAGAGACATGGTGGCGCAGACGCGCCTCCAGATGAGGGTATTTGCGAAATGAATTGTATTTTCCTTCAAGAAGTTGATCCAGGTCGGGTTCATCGACCCGGGGACTCCACACGACGATGGTATTGGCAACAAAATCGCCGAGTCTCTGGGCACGGCGGTTAATAAGGCAGGTCAGACCGCCGACCAGATATAAAAACGGCAAACTGTCCACAAATCGAAGCAGGTTTCGAATCACGATTTGACTAAATTGCAATTGCAGCCCATGCACATCCGTTACTCTTAGACGCAGCAACCGTTTGCCCAGGGTTTGCCCGCGCCAGTACCATTCCGTAACGATTCCATAGCCTATGGAAACGACAAAATACCCCAGAACACTTGCTGCCATGGCAAAATCCCGGCTGATAATCCCCAGTACACCCAGCAGGACGTTCAGCAGTTTGCTTGCAACCAAAATTACCAACAGATCCACCGACCATGCCAAAAACCGAGTCACCGGTCCGGCCAGCATAAGGGAAAATTCTATCCCCTCCGGAGTTCTGATGGTTAAGGAATTTATAAAGCTCAAATATAGTTTACACTTTTCGTAATTACATTTTGTATACACTTTTAGTTCAAAAAAATAATTTCACCTCGAAAAACACGAAAGACACAAAAAATATAAATTTAATTCTAGAAATACTTCGTGTCTTTCGTGGTTAAAAAAATAAAACTGTAAGCTGGCATCCTCCAGCTTTGAACCTTTTTTACTGTTTTCCGCTTTCAACTTCCGGCTCTGATTTTATAGTTCTTTTCCCTGACACGGCTAAAAACAATACCAGCAGGAATAACTCCAGGACACCGAATCCGATCTTAGCGCCATACGGAATGACCGGCTCATGATACTGGGAGAAGAATGCCTCTATAATACCGGCCCAGATCAGCATCACGGCAACCCCCATAATAAGGGTCACCAAATCACCGCTTATTTTTCTCAATCTCGCTTTCAAGGAAATGGATTTTCCCCAGCCGATAAGCGCTCCGGCCAGCACCAGACCGGATTGCCCTGCCAGGATAATTGCCGGAATTTCGATGACCCCGTGGGGCAGCAGCCAGCCCAGCAAAAACGGCGTCTCTCCGGCCAGCACATAATCCAGTGCTACCGCCCCGAGTATGACGCCGTTGTAAAAAAGCATGATCAGCGTGCCGATTCCCCAGGTTATACCCATAGCAAGGGTAAAAATGGAGACTTTGGTATTATGGGTCATTAAAAAGGATGAAAAAGAAGTTTTAGCGCCCGCAAGCCGATCCTTGTCAGCAGCCTCTTCTTTTGCAACCCGTTCGGACGGATCACCATGCAGGTGAGAAAACGGCAGCAGAACCTCTTTGACGTCCGGGTCGACAACGATCACAAACCCGCCGAAGGCACCGCCCACCAGCATGGCCGCCAGACAGATCCAGAAGGCACGGACGTGTTTACGAAACGTCTGCGGGAAGGTTGAAAAAAACCAATGCAGGGGCGCCAGTCGGTGGGGCTTTGCCGGATTTTCATGTATTTCTCCAAAGGCCCTTGACACCAAAGACTCAAGGTAAACACGGGTGTTCGGCTCGGCCGAGAAAGTACTAATCTTGGCCAGATCCCCCGAAGCTCGCTGATAAAGATAGTGAAATCGCTCCAGCCGGGCCAGGCTCAGCCTGAGTTCCGGCCTTTTTTCCAGTTTCTCCAGCACAGCCTCAAGTTCATTCCAGAGCGGTCGTTCTTCAGTGATAAATTTTTGTAGGTCGATGATCATAGCACAAAAAATGAGCTAAAGTTAAAAATGACTAAATTGAGCTAAATTTAACCGAAATTTACCTTTAATTATCTGGAATTAATGACTTATTTCCAATAGAAGTGAAAATAGCCAACAATTCACTGCATTCTTCATATTCAGCTTTTAACTGACCCCAGGTTTTCCATTCAATATCTGCCACTATTTCCAACCAATACTGGGTCTCGCTTGCTTCACCTTCACAAATTTTAATCTTATTTCTAAAATCAGCTTTACTTCTTGCTCGATTCGCTTCACGATAGTTTGCACCAATGGAAGTTCCTGCCTTGGTAATTTGATTCCTGACAATATTTCCTTCAGGCGTATTGGGCAGGGTTATCGATAAGCGAATTATTTTGACTGCGAAGCGTCTTGTTCTCTGCTCAAGCTCTTTGGCGAATTTTTTCCGATCCATTATTGTCTTCCTGTAATTTTAGGAATTTTAGTTCTACTTTGTCACCCTAGAAGAGAAAATTATTTTTATAGAATATCAATAAGTTATAAGGCTAATAGAGAAAGTGATCTAAAATTTAAAATGAACTAAAATGAGTTAAAGTTGTGGTATTATGTCCATTTTATAAAAACGGATAGAGCGCAGCGTTTCATTAATTTTAGTCATTTTAGGCATTTTACAACTTTAGACATTTCTCTAAAGAACCTGCCGTCTTTTTACCGTCAAATACTGGGACACGATATCCGTACACAGGTTTTCATTTTCCAGCAGATAAAATCCGATCCCGCGACGGCGAAGGTATTTTTCCGTTTCTCGCAGGTTCCGCCACAGGAGATGGTTGCCTAATTTCCGATAAATATCATCAACAGTCTGGGTCGATGGATCAGAAAAAAGCGGTTGGGCACCGGCGGGTTTTAACATATTGACTATAACCAGGTGCCGCCGACGGATCACATCGATGTTGGCGGTAAAGCTCTCCGCTAGGACCGGGTCATCCAGATTGGTTAACACAATCAACAAAGCACGCCGCCTGATTTTGGTTGCGATAAAAGTGAAAAGTTCGCTAAAATCCGGCGTGACGCTTCTAGCCTGCAGGGTGTGAAGGGCATCACGGCATACATCATAATGCGCCTTGCCGCTTTTGGCCCGCACAAATTTTCTCACACGGTCGTCAAATGCCAACAAGCCAAACTCGTCTGCCTGCCGTTCGGCTGCCAGTCCCATGACAAGCGCGGCGGCGGCATAGCGTTCCATGATGGTAGTATAGTCATCAACCTCCAGTTTCCCCAAAGTTGTCAACCTGCTGCTATGAGGATCTGAGTTTCTGACACTCAAGCGGGAGCCATCGATGATGACATAGATTTGCTGGGTGCGCTCGATTTGATAGACTTTCGTAATCGGCTGGCCGCGACGGGCAGTGGCTTTCCAGTGGATATCTTCATAACTGTCTCCGGGCAAATACTCTCTTAACTGTTCAAACTCTCTGCCCTTGCCCACCTGGCGCAAAGCGTGTATTCCGATGCCTCTGTTCATAAACAGGCCGCTGAGTTTTTTGCGTTCTCTAAAAAGATCGGGATAGACCCTTACTTCCGCTCGTACCGCTTCGGTCCGACGCAGGGACCAGAATCCCAACCTGGAGGTTGTTTCCAGGTAACAATTTTCAAGAAAGTACAGCCCTTGCTTCAAGGCTTTAAACGGCCATTCAACTAGGCTATATGGTATTTCCTTCGGCAGATTGGTGATGAGATCCTGCTTGGTTGAATAAATTTCCCGTGGGAACGCCAACCCGAGCCTTAGTTGTTTGATCTTGGCTGCATCATTTTCAATGGACAGGGTCATCTGACACCCACGTCCCACCGAAAGCCGAACCACCGCCGGCAGGGTAACGCGGATCCCACTCAGCAGTTTTCGGGAAACGGTTGCATCGACGATTGCAACAGCCAGGAACCCAATGGTCAATCCAATCCCGGGTCCGGCGACTGCAGGCATGACGGCAGCCAGAACGGAAACGGGGATAAAAATTATTCCCACCCAGATTATAAGTTTTGTTCTCGGAACTAGTCTCATCATGACAACCGAACGCAATCCCTGCTTTGATAGTGGTTTTAATTTTAAATTGAATAACGATTGACGAATAGCGAATGACGAATGACGAGCTATAAAGGCTTTTTCCTGTTCCGTCGTGCTGTCTGAGCGCTCTTCACAAAAAATGGATGATTCTAACAGCAAAATCAATAAGCCGCGCCTCAAGATCGCTTTTCATTTTTCCCTTCGTCACTCGTCATTCCTTGTTCGTCATTCGTCATTCACATTTTTTTCCCTCAAGCTCCTCCACCCTAAACTAGCCACTCGCAATTTTCTGTCATCTGCTTCTATTCCTATGCGCTACGTTCTCTGCCCCATGCGCTTTCGCCCGGACACCTTGTATGAAACTTCATGGAATGACGAATGATGATTGACGATTGACGAATTGTGGATGTCGCTTCGCTCTGCTATTTTTAGCAAATAAAATAGAAAGAACGGCACCGCAATCTCCTTTAGAATTTCATTGATCACCTCGTCTACCGTCAAGCCTTCGATCTCGTACTCCGGCCGCAGAATTAAACGGTGTTCCAGCACCGGCAATGCCATGGCTTTTATGTCATCCGGCGTGATAAAATCACGACCGTTGACGGCCGCATGGGTACGACTGGCAAGGATCAATGCTTGGGTCGCCCGGGGTCCCGCCCCCACCAATACACTGGAATGCCGGCGGGTCTGCCGCACAAGATCGACGATATACCCGGACAGCTCTTCCTTCACCAAAATTTCTTCCAGCGAATCCCGCAGTTTGGCTAAGGTCTCAGGCGTAATAATCTGTTTGACCTGACCGTCGGCCAACACATTTTCCGGCGCTTCTTTGCCCAGCATGCGCCGGGCCAGAGATAATTCTTCGTCCCTGCCGGGATGATCCATCGAAATTTTAAGCATGAATCGATCCTTTTGCGCCTCGGGCAAAGGATAAGTTCCTTCGTATTCGATGGGATTCTGGGTCGCAAAAACGGTAAAATTCGGCGACAGTGTGTGGGTCTTGCGATCGATGGTCACCATCCTTTCCTGCATCGCCTGCAGCAAGGCGGACTGGGTCTTGGCCGGCGCACGGTTGATCTCATCGGCCAGCAGAAAAGTGGTGAATACCGGCCCCTTCACCAGCGAAAATGCATCCTTTTGCAGGTTAAAGACATGCGTGCCTGTGATGTCGGTGGGCATTAGATCCGGTGTGAATTGAATTCTGGCAAAGTCACAGCGCATGACATGGGCCAGGGTCTTGACAAGCAGTGTTTTGGCCACACCGGGCACACCTTCGATTAAGGCGTGGTTTCCTGAAAAGATAGCTATCAAGGCTTTGTCTACGACAGCCTCCTGTCCAATGATGACCTTGGCGACTTCCTGTTTGGTTCGGACCAGTGCTTTTTTCAATAGTTCTGTTTTTTCACTCATATTTTTTTGTCCTCTGAATTGTTCTACTGATTTTGCGATATCCATTCACAGTATCCATTCTATTTTTGGAAGAGGGTGCTTGCGTTCGCAGTATTTCTTTCACACCTTCAAATACTGCGGGTTGAATGCGTTTATCTTTTTTAAACGTCCGCTCCCATTCTTGCCCGCACACCTGAAGGATTTCACCGCGCGGGATATTGCGGCGCAGCATGGCGATGAGTCCCCGGGTATAATCTTTATCCGATACGACATCAGCCCCGGATGGAACGTCATCTTTGCGGGGCGGCACAAAATAAACGGCATTTTTCCAGACAAACATTAAGGCCATTACGGCCAGGACCAGAAAAACCCAGTGAAACCGGTAGTGTCTGAGCAGAGCGGCCACTGACGGCTGTTTATAAATTCCGAAGTGGGCTTCGTCGAATATTATATTGGAGTGACGCCCCACCAGATGAGCAAGCAGTTGGGGTTGACGCTCGGACCGCAACGCTTCGTTGCTGATGAAAAAAGAATCCGCACACAGCACCAGGCTGCCCTTGCCAAACGGTCGTTCAATCATCACCGGATGTCCTTCACTGGAATAAAGCACCTGCCAACTCTTATCAAGCAGATCGAAATACAGATTTGAATGCCAGGAAATGACCGCGGGAAGGTCCCGCCGGCTTGAAACGGCATCGAGAGCCAAATAGCTGCCATCTTTGACCGGCAGATTTTGGTTGGACTCAAACCCAATGCCCCAGTGATTCCTGATGGAGATCGGATCATTTTCCTTTGACTTTTCCGGGCCCTCGACATTCTCCGCTTTTTGAGATTCCGGTTCTTTTTTCTGCTTGGTGTTTTCTTCATGTTTTTGGTTTAACGGCAAAAAAGACAATACCAGTCTTCCGCCTGATTCAGAGAAGCGATCGAAGGCTTCGATCAATTCCTGCGGCACCGCATCGTAGTCATCGACCGCTTTCCCCAAATAAAAAAGTGTGGTGTCGGGTTCCGGCTTGAACGAATGCAGAAAGCGGTAATTGCGATGCAGGGTAATATCAGCGAGATTTTCCAGGCTTTCATAAAAAACCCGTGTCCCCAGCGGGTCGCTGCGCAGGGAGGAATAGGCCGGATAAACATCGCCGGTTTGAAAACGCAGAACAAACAAATGACCAACGCCAAACGAAAAGGCGATCAGCAGAAAAGCCAACAGGACCGATCGTAGGGCGTTAGCCCTAGGATATGCGTTCACAGGTTCAGAGTTCACCGTTCAGGGTTACCTTTTTTACGTTGACCTTTCTCATAAGTTATTAAGTACTTGATGAAACCTCGAATGGCAGCGCGGTTGCGTCCGGCATGATCATACACATCCGGAAACTCGACATTCACTATGTATCGTTTTATTCTCATACGTTTGCCATAAACAGAACTCATGAATCTATTGTTCAGATTTTATGTGAACCTTGAACCTATGAACCTCTGAGCCCATGAACGGTATCTTCTTAGCCAAATGTCAAAATCCTTTTCTGGTTGGTTGCGAAGTCATCAAAGTCGGAGCGTTGGATGCGGTACATGCCGTACCAGACACGTTCAAAAAAATTCAGACTTTTAGAGAAAATGACTAGCAGATCTTCGCGTTCGTAGGCCCTTCGCCTTAACTCCCGCTCATATTCCCGGTTGGATTTATATATTTCGATGGTAATCATTTCGTGTTCGGCCAGATACGCCAAGGTGGCCAGATATAGTGCACGCATGGCCAGGCGCAACTCTCCTTTTGCGGTGAACTCCTCTGCCAGTATCAGCCAGCGATTGGCCGGAAGATCATCGGCTTTAGTACTTTCGTCGTTCAGATCCGGCAAAGGTGCGACGCCGGCAGCAACCGCTTCGATAGTTTCTGATCGGTGGCGGTGCCAGATACGAATAACGACATAGGTAAGGACGGCTATAGATAGAAGTACAAGTAAAATTATTACAGCTCGTACAGGGGTTATCCAGTTTTTGTTCGTAGATGTCTGTTTCTTATCCGGCTTCGGCAACAGATTTTCCAGCCATTCGAAGAATTGGGTGATCCATTTCTCAAGGGTACGCACGCCTTTGGATAGCACATCCAAGAGCCATTTGATTGCCGCTTCGAGCGGACCTTTGGCTTCCTGTTCTCCGTCCTGAACTGTTTCCCGGGGCATGCGCCAGGCAAACTCCCTACGTTCCAGGGTTTCTTCAATGGAACGATTCAATTCCCCAGGGGATACCGAGGTGGGCTGCCCGGCAAGGCAAGTAATCGGAGTGGCGCACAGAACTACGATCGCCAGGCCCAGCGCCATTTTCTTTACGCTGGCCATTAGGTGGTTGAATTCCTTCTTAAGATCTTCTCCGGATTTAAGGGCGGAGCCGTAAAAGCATCGCAGCACATATACCGTTTTGATAAACGGGTCCAGACACAAATAGGTCATTCCCAGTATGGCGATCCAAAACGTTGTATTGAGGATCATCCGTATCCCGCTTAAGGTAAATATGGAATCAATGCCAAACAGCGTTTTTGCCATCTGAGGAATCATATAGGCCATAAGTGCAAGGTTTAGAAAAATCACCCCCCCGAATATCCAGAATATCGCGATTAACAAATGGTTCTGTCGGGGCCAAAGTCTGGACTGCTGCCAGGCCCATTTACAGGTGGACTTGACTGTCTGGTTGTCCTCTGCGGCATGAACAGCAGCATTTTGATAAAACGCGTAGCAAAACCCATAAGGAATCAGCATCACACCGGCGATGGGTAAGACGATGAACCGGGTCGATTGAATCAGGGATTGAGTGGCCGCAACTGAGACAATCCTGTCCAAAGACCACTTGTACTGCCGTTCACCGGCTATCTGGGCCCTCAGCCGCTGCGCAAAGACGGTGTGCCAGAATTTCATCCAGACATACAAAAAAGCAAGGCCCAGAGCAGCCATGGCGCTGTGATCACCGGCGTTTGCGCTGCGACTCATATCCGCCCAGAAGTACATCAGTCCGAGAACAAAGGGGGCGCCGCCCAGGTAATAGCTGACAAGCAGGCTGCCTGGCGCGGAACGCAGTAAATGAACCGCCTCTTCGATGATGCGAATGGCACTCTTGTGATGTTTTTTGTTTCCCGGTTTCATGAGCCTGTCCACCAGCCGGATTGCCATAGGGTTCCCTCATGAAAAGAGGAGGGGAATGCCAGAAGAAATTGAGCAAGATAGTAAAACAGGATGTACAAAAACATTAATCCGAAAAAAAAATGACCCAGACGGAAAAGCCATCGAAAGCGGTTTGATCCGACCTCGTCCGGCTTAAGCTTCTTACCAAGGCAAGACGCACAGAGGACCTTATCGGCATGCTCCGTAATGCACTCCCGGCAGAAAAAGCGACCGCACTCGGGACATTTGGCCACCGCTTCGCGAAATTGATGGTGGTGACAGCGCTGGTGTGTTAGGTCTTGCATAGGGGGTTTTAGTTGCCAGTATTCTTATTTAATGTCATTCTGCCTGAGACTATGAAAAAATTCAGCCGCTCCAAGAAATGTCTAAAATGCCTAAAATTAAAAGTGACTAAAGTTAAGGAATTCTGTCTTTTTAAGGTTTAGACAGAAAGTCCGATCTTTTGGTAGATAGAGCAAGTGACGTCGAGCCCGAACGGTTATACGGCGTTTCGTTCCTGTACGCTAGCTTCAACTTACGAAAATCAAGCATTTACCAAGATTGGTTATGAAAGGGCAAAACCCAATAAATGATGCAGCCGGATTTTTACTCAAATGCTATTTTGTAAATTAGATGGAGTGAAACGATACAATAATTTTAGTCATTTTTAATTTTAGTTCATTTTAGCTCAATTTCTCTTCTACCCCGGCTATTGGTTTGTTGGAAACTGCTGACCGGTATGATGGTACCACCCCTGTGGCTGTTTGTTCTCTTGCCATGCTGCCGGATTGTTTCAGCATGAGCAGTCCCGGAATACCGAGAAAAAATGCGCCGCAAATCGTAAAAATATTAAAGCCCAGCACCAGAGGATTTTCCCAGGGTGAAAGGCTGGACATGGATTTAAATAATTCCCATTGATTGTACATAATGCCCGGATTCTTGAACGCAAATACCATGCTGACAACATA
>CALZJV010000465.1 GCA_945787595.1 uncultured Desulfobacterales bacterium
GCGCAGTCGCCGGCAGCATAGATATTTTTATCCGATGTGCGCAAATTCCGGTCAACCGCAATGGACTTTTGAACCCCTAAACTCAGTCCCGCGGTTTCGGCAATTTGGCTGCAGGGGTTTACACCGATTCCGACCAGCACCATATCTGCTGTGAGGGTTAAATCCGGGCAGATGGCCTTCAAACCGTCGCCGGATGTTTCGATACGGTCAACCGTGTGACCGGCATAAACGCCGACCCCTTTGGCTTCCAGCCCTTCTCTGACGGCCTGGGCCATGGACGGTTCCAGCCACGGCATAAACACCGCATTGGGTTTGACCATGTCCACCGCAATATTTAGCCCGACCAGGGATTCGCACATTTCAAGGGCAATATAGCCCATCCCGATAATGATGGTTTTTTTGACACGGTTGTTTTTCAGGAAATTTTTGATTGTGCGACCGTCTTCAAGACTTTTGACCACCGTGACGCCCGGCAGGTCAAACCCTGCGAGATCGGGCATGACGGCAGTGCTGCCGGTTGCAATCAATAGCCGGTCGTAGGGGAATTCGAAATGGTCTCCCTCCAAGGTCACTCCGGATACCGTTTGCTTGCCCGGATCGATTTTTTCGGCGCAATGGCCGGTCAACAGATTAATTCCTTGTTTGTCGCGAAATACCTGGGCAGGTCGAACGACCAGATCCTCGATGTCTCTTTCCGGCACCGCCAGATTGTAAGGGATACCTCAGGCGCTGTATGAGACGTCCATGGTTTTTTCCAGGACCGTGATTTCCATTTCAGGCTGGCTTCGTTTGGCGCGGCTGGCGGCACTCATGCCGGCGGCATCTGCTCCGATGACGACGAATTTCATGGGATTCTCCTTTTGCAGTTTGATGGTGGCTGAATATAGATTGAACAGACTGAACATCGAACATCGAACGTCCAACGCTGAACATCGAATAAGGAGGCCGCTCTGCTCCGCGATTTAATTTATTTTGTTCTCAAATATCCGATGTCAAACATTGATTGACTATTTCTGTTTCTTCATCTTTTCCCCATTCAAAATTCGATGTTGGACGTTCGATGTTCGATGTTCATCTTTTTATATAAATTAACCGATATCTTGATTTTTCGCCGAATGATCGATATTTAATAAGCCAATGCATAAATATTTTCAATTATAATATCATCGCATTGCGAAGAAAAAAGGATCCCCAGGTTGGAAAATTGGCTGGAATCACAAAGATAATAAAAAAAATTGAATCCTTTTTGCCACAGGTCATGGCTGTCGACCGCTTGGCTGCCCGGCGCGAAATTAATTACCTGGCGCGAAAATCAGGCAAATTCAAACCGGATCAAAAGCTGCTGAAGCGAATAAACCGGTTGGAAACCCGTCTGCAGGCATCCGTGCAAAAAAGAACCCGCCGCCGGGAAAATCTTCCCAGGCTGCGATACAATGAAGAACTGCCCATTTTTGATAAGAAAGACGAGATTGTCCAGGCCATTATCCGACATCCGGTCATCGTGGTATCCGGTGAAACCGGTTCCGGCAAAACCACCCAGCTGCCCAAATTTTGCCTGGCAGCCGGCAGAGGGATCGACGGCCTGATCGGGTGCACCCAGCCGCGACGAATCGCCGCTACCACGGTGGCCCGCCGCATCGCCGAAGAGCTGGGGCAGGAACTCGGCAATGCCGTTGGTTATAAAATTCGTTTCAGAGATCGTACCGCCCGGGATGCCTATATAAAAATGATGACAGACGGCATCCTACTGGCCGAAACTCAGAGTGATCGTTACCTGAGCGCCTATGATGCCATCATTGTCGATGAGGCCCATGAACGCAGCCTGAACATCGACTTTATTCTGGGAATCCTGCAAACCCTGGTTGCCAAAAGAGACGATCTTAAATTGATCATTACCTCGGCGACCATCGATACGGAGAAGTTTTCCAAAGCGTTTGGCGATGCGCCGGTTATCGAGGTTTCCGGCCGCATGTACCCGGTTGACATTCAATATCCGGCACCGGAGGGCGATCCAACACATGAAAATGAGCTGACCCACGTGGAGATGGCGGTGCGGGCCGTAAGGCGGGTTTTGCGTCAAAGTCACAGCGGGGACCTGCTGGTGTTTATGCCCACCGAGCAGGATATTCGGGAGACCTGTGAATTGATCGAGACCGAAAATCCGCAGGACGCCCGTGTGATGCCGTTATTTGCCCGGCTGACAGCCATCGAGCAATCCAGGGTGTTTGCTCGTCAGCCCCAACGCAAGATCATTGTCGCCACCAATGTGGCTGAGACATCGATTACCATTCCGGGTATCAAATACGTGATTGATTCGGGTCTGGCGCGTATTTCCCGTTATTCTCCCCGAACCCGGACAACTTCCCTGCCGGTGCTGCCGGTTTCCAGAAGCAGTTGCGATCAGCGCAAAGGACGTTGCGGCCGTGTACAAAACGGGGTTTGCATTCGTCTTTTTGCCGAAGACGATTACGAGACCCGTCCGCAGTTTACACCTCCCGAAATTTTGCGGGCCAATCTGGCCGAAGTCATTTTGCGGATGATACCCTTGAAACTTGGCGATATTTCGGAATTTCCCTTTATCGACCGACCGGACTTAAAAAGCATCAAGGATGGTTTTGATCTTCTTTTTGAACTGGGGGCCATCAGACGGATCCAGAAGACAAGGGATAGAAGACAGAAGTCAGATGACAGAGTTTTGAATGCGGAAGGGGGAATTCGGAATTCGGAATTCGGAATGGGGAATGCGGAAAGAGAAAAAGAAGAGATAGGACGGCCTCCGGCCCATAGGGACCAGCACCTACGCCCCGGCAGGAGGGCAGAGAGCTTCGGGCAAGGGGTGGCCTTGGCGGGAAAATCGCGCGGCCGTGTGGTGTTGACGGAAAAGGGTCGTCTGATGGCCGGGATTCCGCTGGATCCCAGGTTGTCCCGCATGCTGATTGAAGCCAAAAAAGAGGGCTGCATTGATGAAATGACCATTATCGTCGCAGCTCTCAGCATCCAGGATCCCCGCGAGCGTCCCGTCGAAAAAGCCCAGGAGGCCGACCGGATACATGCCGCTTTTCATGATTCTCAATCGGATTTTGTGACCCTGCTGAATATCTGGCACCGCTATCACAGCCACCGGCAAAAGGTCAAAAGCAACAACCAAATGAAACGATTTTGTCGGGAGCGCTTCCTGTCATATATGCGCATGCGGGAATGGCGGGACATCCACCATCAAATTTCGGATATATTAAAGGAACACGGGTTCCGGCCTTCGGCCCATAGGGGCCTGCGCCTACGCCCCGGTGGGAATGGGGAAGTCGGAATGGGGAAGGCGGAAGGGGGAAGGCGGAATGGGGAAGGGGGAATACGGAAAACGGAAAAGGCATTAAATTCCGAATTTGAACTGCCAGATTCCACCTACGAGAAGATACATAAGTCGGTATTAAGCGGATTTCTTTCAAATATCGCTCAGAAGAAGGATAAAAACTTTTATCGGGCCACCAAGGGCCGGGAGGTGATGATCTTCCCCGGGTCAGGGCTTTTTAATAAGGCCAAAAGCTGGATTGTCGCCGAGGAAATGATGGAGACATCCAGGCTTTTTGCGCGCACCGTTGCCAACATCGATTGCGGCTGGCTGGAAGACCTGGGCGGAGACCTGTGCCGGCGGAGCTATCTGGATGCTCACTGGGAGAAAAACCGCGGGGAAGTCGTGGCCTCAGAGCAAGTTTCCCTTTTCGGCCTGATCATTGTGTCCGATAGAAAAGTCTCTTACGGGAAGGTCAATCCAATAGAAGCATCTAACATCTTTATTCAAAGTGCACTGATAAAGGGCGATGTTAAAAAACCCTTTGCTTTTATGCAGCATAACCTGCAGCTGATTGATGAAATCAAAGATATAGAAAACCGCTTTCGGCGCCGAGACATTCTGGTTGATGAGCAGAAAATGTTTGAATTTTATCAGGAGAAGCTTATGGGTGTCTTCGATATTCGCACCCTGGCGAAGTTTCTGAAACAAAAAGGCGACGATCGATTTTTGCGGATGGGAAAAGAAACCCTGCTTCAATACCCACCGGACAACGACGAACTGGTCCATTATCCGCTCCAACTTGATATCGACCGGCAAACATTTGAGTGTTCTTACTGCTTTGAACCCGGAAAGGACGATGACGGTGTTACCGTAAAAGTGCCGTCTGCTGTAGCGCCAGCCGTTTCAGCGGAAACCATGGATTGGCTGGTTCCCGGGCTGTATCCTGAAAAGATTGAGTTTTTGATCAAGGGGCTGCCCAAAGCATATCGTAAGAAACTGGTCCCGGTAAAAAATACCGTCGATATCATTGTCCGCGAAATGCCCAAAAGCCAAACGTCGCTGGTGACCGCCCTGGGGGATTTTATCTACCGGCGTTTCGGTGTCGACATACCGGCTGCGTCCTGGTCGAATGAATCACTGCCGGATTACCTTAAGATGCGAATATCCATCACGGCGCCGAACGGTAAGGAGCTCCAGGCCGGCAGGGATGCCGCCATACTGCGCCGGAATTCAGGCGGTCGGTTGAAATCCAATGGATTTGAAGCGGCACGTAAAAAATGGGAAAAAAATGGAATTTCCCGCTGGGATTTTGGTGAATTGCCCGACTTTGTCAGTGACGCCGGTAAGCACAAAGCCGACTGGGTTGCTTATCCCGCCCTGGAAAAAGAATCCACAACGAATAAAAGTGTCAATCTTCGTCTTTTTCGTCGTCAGGTTGATGCGATTGAAGCGCATCGGGTGGGGGTAGCCACGCTTTACACGATTCATTTTTCAAAAAATTTAAAACTATTAAAACGACAATTGATATTACCTGCGGATATAAGGTTTATGGCGGATTATTTCGGCGGCGCCAAAAAACTGGTGCAACACATGTACGATCGGATCATTGAGGAATTATTCGCTAAAAATATAAGATCTGAAAAAGCATTTTACGGGCACGCCGAATCTGTTACAGCAAAGATATTTCCGACCGCGCAGGAATTGCGTGATAAAACCATTCCGGTCCTAACCGCTTATCATGAAGCCAGAAGCAGGATTTATCAACTCCAACAGATAAATCGCACCAACCGCATGGCAGCATCATTTTTTGAGGAGCTAACCCGGGAACTTGAGCGCCTGGTTCCGCAAACATTTGTCGCTATCTACGATATCCGGCGGTTGGATCATCTCCCGCGATACATTCAGGCTGCCGCCATTCGGGCCCGGCGCGCGGGCGTCGATTTTGAAAAGGATCGAGCCAACGTCGATTTTGAAAAGGATCGAGCCAAAGCCAGTGAGATTATAAAATTCACCGAGGGATTGAATCAATTGTTAAAAGAGCTTTCCCCGTCGGTATCCGATGAGAAACGACAGGCCATCGAGACCTATTTCTGGATGGTGGAAGAATACAAAGTGTCCGTTTTTGCCCAGGAGCTTAAAACCGCCATCCCGATATCCGCAAAACGGCTGGATAAAAAATTGAAGGAGATCGGGAGGATGGTTTGAACTGGAATGCGGAAGGGGGAGTTGGGAATGCGGAAGGCGGAAGGTGGAAGGTTCACTGAAAAAGATGAACATCGAACGTCCAACATCGAACGTCGAACGTCGAAGGAATGAATTCTGTCTATTTATAAAAGACTGAGCGAAGCGAAACCATCCTTCGTAATTCTGCGGTTCGATATTCGATATTCTGCGGTTCGCTGTTCCGGCCCTGTGGGGTTTCATACAAGCGCCGCCGCTGGCCGCGAGCGTTCAGTCTGATCGTAGAAGAAACTAAACGAAATGCAATTTTATTTTTCTGACAGGATCAACTGGATTGACAGGATATAACCATACTTAACAAAAAAAATCCTGTAAATCCTGTCTAATTAAATGTTTCATATGAGGTTTCAGGTGTCAGCCCAGCCATTTGCTACCGAAGTGCCAGCAGCCGGGCTGAAACCTGAACACTGACACCTGACACCTTACGTTTCTTACAACATGTTGTCGATAAAACCTCATAATGGCTTAACTACAAGAAATGGTAAATTTATCATCAAAACCGCTGGTATCCGTCATCATCCCTACCTACAACCGGGGATGGATACTCAAAGAGGCCATAGATTCCGTTCTGGCCCAGGACTTTAAGGATTATGAACTGATTGTGGTGGATGACGGTTCCTCCGATAACACCCGCGAGGTCCTGGATACCTACGGGCAGGAGATCATCGTTTTACGGCAGGCCAACAAAGGGGTCAGCGCCGCCCGCAATCGGGGCATTGCCGAAGCCGGCGGCCAGCTGGTAGCTTTTTTAGATTCTGACGACCTCTGGCTGCCCCGCAAATTGTCGCGACAGGTTGATTTTTTTAACTTAAATCCGGATGCGGTGATTAACCAGACCGAGGAAATCTGGATTCGAAACGGTGTCCGGGTGAATCCTAAAAATCGGCACCGCAAACCATCCGGAATGATTTTTGAGCGATCCCTCGGACTGTGTCTGGTCAGCCCGTCCGCGGTGATGATCAGAAAAACCCTGTTGGATGTCGTCGGTGTCTTTGATGAGAATCTGCCGGCTTGTGAAGATTATGATTTGTGGCTGCGAATCAGCTGCCGATATCCGGTTCACCTGATCGATACACCCCTGATCATAAAACGGGGAGGTCATCAAGACCAGCTGTCAAAAGCAGCGGGACTTGATAGATTTAGGATTCAGTCATTGGGAAAAATCATTGAAAGTGGGCGACTTACTGAATCCCAATACCGTGCCGCAGTCGACAACCTGCGAAATAAATGTGCCATTTATGCCGCTGGTTGCCGCAAGCGGGGGCGGGAGGTCGAAGCAAAATCTTATGATGCGCTGGCCGACAGGTGCCGGAAGACAGAGGATAGATGACAGAGGACAGATGAGAGATGACAGATGACGGAGGCGGCGAGGATAGGGCGCAGGGCATAGGGGCAGAGAGCAGATAACTGAGGGCAGAATTCAGAGGACAGATGTCAGAAAACAGAGGTGGCCAGGATGGGGCGCAGGGCATAGGGGCAAAGAGCAGATGACTGAGGGCAGGTGTCAGCCCAGCCGCCGGCCAAAAAAACGGCCGGTCTAATCGAAATAGAAACTTGTTAGACGCATATGAGCGATTATAGATTGTGGGAGCGGTTTTCAACCGCGATTTACTCAGTCTTGCGTATACTTATAAATGAAGTTTCATACAAGCGCCGCCTCTGGCCTGAACAACGGCCAGTCTGATCGGAAAAGAAACTGATGAACGTCGAACATCGAACGTCGAATGAATGTATTCTGTCTGTTTAAAAAAGACTGAGCGAAGCGACATCCACCATTCGTCAATTGTCATTCGTCATTCGTCATTCCA
>CALZJV010000466.1 GCA_945787595.1 uncultured Desulfobacterales bacterium
GGTGCGATATGACGGATTCTCACTGTTCGCTGCAAGAGATCCCAATATTGTCCTATCTTCCAGATTCATACATGGTTAGGTCTGGGCCAGGGGTGTCAGTAAGGCGAGTCGCTAAATCCTGAAACCTGAACACTGACACCTGAAACCCTCATTTTCTGACAACATGTTGTCAGAAAAAACCCGATAAAGGCCTAATAACCCGCTTAGCACATTATGCTTATGGACTCAATCTTGCGGGACCCCTTGCGCATCCCACCCCTTGGCCTTATAGTACGCCTTGACCATACGGCCGATCGGTACGACCTGTCCCTTGGAAGCCCCTTCTTTCAAAGGTTCGTGGGTAAATCGTCTCGGCAAAGTATCCTGTAAGGCAGTTACGCCGAAATCGATATTCATCTTGCGATCTCTATCAATGATGCCTTTCAAAGCGTCATCCACTTTCTCGGGGGTAAATTTTAGGCCCGTACCGGCGGTCAGCAATCGCGAGGCGAAATCGAAATCGAGAATATCCATACTCAAACCGATATTCTTGCACATGGTCAGGCAATCCGTCAGCAAGGCTTGACGTTCGGTATGTTCCACCAGGATGGCCTTGCCGTTGTAGGACAACCGATCGGCAATATCCCGCACCCCCCAGCGTTTTTCGGCCTCATCATAACGCTCGGTCAACTCAAAAAACGGTTCGGCTCTCAGATGATCGCCGCCTCTGGAAGCGATGGCATAGGTCAGGCCGAAGGCTTTGATTCCACGGGGATCGCCACAGATCATATCCAGCCCTTTAACATGAAAGGCATATTCCCCGGTACCTTTGGCGAAATGTTGAGCAAGGCTGCGGGTTCCTTCAGCAAAAAGGTCTCCGATGCCTTCCCGGCGGATAATCATACCCAACAGTTTTTCAACCGTTTGGCAGTTGCCCCAGGCAAAATCGAGTCCGTCAAAATCGTCTTTGGTAAGCAGCCCTCTTTGAACGCATTCCATCGCCCATCCAATGGTCTCACCCGAGCTGAGCGAATCCAACCCCATGCGATTGAGGAATGCATTCATTTTAAGTCCAAATTTAAGATCATTGTTGCCGATCCGGGAGGTGTAACTGCAGAGCGTTTCAAACTCAGGGCCTTCGGCCTCCACGTCGCCGCTAAGATAATAGCGGGAACAATGGAGGTTGCAATTAAAACAGGATTTATTTTTGACTTTAAATTTTTCGGCCAGAGTTTCACCGCTGACACGATCCACATAGTCGCACAGGCCTTGCTGGAAATGATTGGTAGGCAGAATTCCGATACCGTTTAAAGCCTTCATCAGCAGGGTGGATCCTAGGGTATTGCGCTTCTCATATTCCGCATGGGTCATTATCTTCTGATCCAATTCCCGGCAAAGATCCAGATAAACCAGCGGATCCGCCACCGCCAATCGTCCCCTGCCTCGAACGGCCACGGCTTTTAAATGTTTGGAACCGAATAAGCACCCCATGCCGGTGCGGCCGCACATGCGGGAATTGTTGCAGGCCACGGTCGCATATTTTACCAGATTCTCCCCGGCCGGACCGATGGCGGCCACCTGAACGGCATTGTCATTGACGTCTTTGCGAATCGCTGCGGTGGTTTGCCAAATATCTTTACCCCACAAATGGGAGGCATCCCGGATTTCAACGTGATCATCGGCAATGTAAAGATAGCAGGGTTTTTGGCAGCGTCCGGTCATCACGATTTGGTCGTAACCGGCCTGTTTGAGTTCGGCTCCGAAAAACCCGCCGGCCGCCGAATCTCCAAGGATGCCCGTCATTGGTGATTTTCCGGAAATCGTCATAAAGGCTGACGCCGACAAAAGGGTTCCGGTGAGCGGACCGACACCGACAAGCAGCATATTCGCCGGCGTAAGGGGATCGCAATCCCGTTCCAATTCTTCGTATAAGCGGGTGGAATTGAGTCCCCGGCCACCGATGACATTCAGCATGTATGCGGGATCTGCTTTTTCACGATGAATCATTCCGGATGTCAAATCCACCCGCAGGATATGTCCGCCATAACCGTACAACATTTATGCCCTCCTTCCTGCCACCCAACTGTCTCTGAGTTCCCGTGAAAGCGTCATGGCATAGCTTAGCCGCTTTCCCTCCGAGCTAAGTCCGCGACTTGCTTTTTTGAATAATTTTACACTGATCGCGTCGGTGACATCGGGTTCGTAGTGAAGGGCGTCCAGGGTACAGGCCTTGACGCAGCGCGGGTCACCGCCGCAAAGATCGCAGACAAGCGGGATTTCCTCATACAGTTCAATGGCGCCGATGGGACACAGGGTCTCACAAGTGCCGCAAGCGGTGCACAAAGTCGGCGAGACGATCACCTGTCCCAGTGAGCCGATCTGGATCGCTTTCTCCGGACACTTGGTGCAGTAACGTTCAGAACACTGCTGACAAATCAGCGGATAGTCAATTCCGATATCTTCAATTTTGACGACTTTTATTCGCGCCCCGCTGCGTCCGATTTTACCGGAATGAAAAAACGAACAATTCACCTCACAGCGGCTGCAGCCGGAACACCTTGCAAGTTCGAGGGTGATCATGCTTGGGTTATCCTTTCGATGCGGTAATGGACACATCCCTTAGGGTCCGGACAGACAAACACCTGGCCGTCCTTTGCGGTCCAATCCCCTTTTTCAGGCTGTACTCGCTGCAGCAAGGGGAAAATAGGCATCATGCTCTGCAGTGCCCACATGCAAATGTGTCTGCCCTGCGGAATCAAAATCTTACCGCCGTCCACAATAAAACTGTCTCCGCCGTCCACAATAAAACTGTCTCCTACCAGGATGGGCTGATTGCAGTACCCGTCGATTTTTTCTGCTGTTACTTTAAGTTTGTACATGGTTTTTTGCACCTTTAAATAGGAACTAGGTAGGGCGGTTCAGCGTTCCGGGTTGAAAAAGCGCACACCGTTCACATCAAGGGGAGCCTGTCTCAATAGTGGCTAAGAATCCGTTCTGCACGATTGGCTATCGCTGGCTTTTCGGATTTGGGTTAATAATGTGAACACTTTCTGATGGCTGTAAACTTTGACTATCTCGTAAAAAGTCAAAATTCTCGAATTTTGGTCTCATAACCCATTGATTTTACAAACCCTTAAATTTTATTTTTGTGCCTTTTGCGCCTTTTTGCGGCTATATCAAACTTTGAACATTGAATTCTAGACCTGGAACTGATCACCTTAGGTAGTTTCCATCCATAAATGGTCTTTTTGCCCAATCTCGGCGTCAATCGGCGCGTTTGTTTGTGCGACGTAGCCAGCTAGGTCTCCGCACAAACGCTTGATTTCCTTGACCTTGGACAAAAATCCGCATTTCTGGATTGGAAACACTACTGAGTGCCCAATCTGATTTTAACTGATTTATGGACGGGCACTAGGTAAAATCTAATATCCGGCAGTTTAAGGGATGCGATCTTGTATGTCAAGTGTATTTTTTATGGATGTCAGCCGCATCATTTTATTAATATTATTTATTTTCAAATAGTTATAAAATTAAGCGTCCTTAAACTTCAGCTTGACAATCAAACTCCCGTATACTAACTTGTCAGTTGTTTTACAGAAAGCACTCATCCCACCCCATAATTGCCGTTCAGGGTTTGACCCTATGAACCCTGAACCCTTGAACCCTGAACCCTGAACCTTTGAACCCTGAACCCTGAACCCTTAACCCTGAACCTCAATCACCCATGCAAGTACTTAAAACCACCAAACAAGATTCGGATTCTCTGACACAGCGGGTATATAAAGACCTGCGGACGGCCATTATTACCGGCAATATTACGGGAGGAACCCGGCTGGTAGAATCCACTCTGGCGGCGAATATGCAGGTCAGTCGGACTCCGGTTCGAGAAGCCCTTCACAAACTGGCCTTGGAAGGTCTGCTGTATTCGATTCCCCGGGCCGGCTACATTGTTGAGGAAATGTCCGACTACGACATCCAGGACTTATTCACGACCCGCATGACCATCGAGCAAATTGCGGCACGCTTGGCTATGGAACACATAACAAAAGATGAGCTTAAGCGACTGGCACTGAATATTAAAAAAACAGATCAAGTGCTCGAGTCGGGGTTGACGGAAAAGATGGCGGATCTGGACATGGCATTTCACGGCATCATTTACCAGGCCACTCGCAGCAAAACATTGTACCAGATTTGCCAGACCCTGAGTGACCACACGCTTAAATATCGCATCGCACTGATACACCTACCGGAAATGGCACAAAAGACCAGGGATGGGCACCATAAAATTTATGAGGCCATTCTTGCCAAAGAGCCTTATCAGGTGGATGAAGCGATTCAATTGCATCTGCAGTTGGCCAAAAAGGATATAAAGGATTTATTGGAACGCAAGCGGCAAGAGGACTTCATTTCACAAAATCAGGTGGGTTAGAAAAAAGGCGTAACGCTTACGTATTAATCCATCAACACAAATAAGGAGGGCAAAAATGAAAAAGTTTCTAACAATCGTGTTATCGCTGGTGCTGATTTTTGGGATGATTGGATTTGGACACAGCTCGGATGTAAAAAAAGGTATTCGTGTCGGCAATGCCGGTGCGTTTACCGGGGATGCGGCCGCACCCTGTATGGAAATCTACAACTCGGCCCAGATTGCGGTGGATGAAGCCCAAGGCGTCAATGTTGCCCATAAGTTTGTGGCCGACGAATTAATGTACGGCGTTGTCGGTCCGCCCATGAGTCACATCGCCCAGGCTACACTTAAAATTTATGGTGCCGCCGACATGGCGAGTATCACCACTGCGGCGTCCAAACCCGATCTCACGGAACAGGGATACAAACACTTTTTCAGGGTCAACGCGCGCAACGATGCCCACGGCTGGAATTGTGCCCTGTTCATGAAGAAAAACCTCAAGGCCGAGCGCGTCGCAATCCTCAACGAGAAAACCGCCTACAACGTCAATATGGCCAAAGAGACGATTGCCGGTCTGAAAAAATTGGGAATAACGGATATCATGCAAGAAACAATCGTCGGTGGTGCTAAAGACTATTCGGCAGTCCTGACCAAAGTAAAAGCTTTTAAGCCGGATGTACTCTTTTTTGTTGCCACCACCGCACCGGATTGTGCCATCGGGGTGCGCCAAGCTAAGGAACTGGGAATTAGCGGAATATTTTTCGGCACCGAGGGCGCACGGGATAAAAACGATTTCATCAAAGCCGCCGAGGGCGCCGCCGAGGGCGCTTATGTCTATCATTTCGCGCCCGACATTTATTCTATATCCGTGGCAGCCGATTACGTCAAAAAATACGAAAGCACCTATGAAGTCCTTAGTGGTTTCGGTCCCCCGGCCTATGAGGCCATGAATATCCTGCTGACAGCCATCGATAAGGCAGCTGCAGACGGAGACATCACTCGCAAAGAAGTGGTGCAGCATTTACAAAAAACAGAAAATTACCAAGGAATTCTGGGATTTCCGGTTACGTTCGACGCCAAGGGAGATCTGAAAGGCGGTGCCACATATTTCTTTCAGGTTGTCGGCAACGATTTCAAACAGGTTGCGGTGATGACCGGAAAGTAAGGTGACCGGTATATTTAGACCTTATCGGTTTTGTTTTGGCAACATGTTTCAAGGAAAGCAAGGTGTCAGGTGTCAGGGAAAGTAGATGATAGATACTGAAACCTGACACCTGAAACCCGAATCCGTCTCTCGCGGAAACCTCTAATTGGAAATATATCTTCAGCAATTACCCCAGCAACTGGTAAACGGCTTAACACTGGGGGGTGTCTATGCGCTGATTGCCATCGGCTACACCATGGTCTACGGCATCCTGGGCATGCTCAACTTTGCCCATGGCGAGATTTATATGATCGGCGGATTCACCGGGTGGTGGGTGCTCCACCTTTTGACCCGTAACAATCAGGTGTTCATAAACACGACCCTGGTTATATCTTTGATGATCGTTCTTGCCATGGGCGTCTCCGGATTTGTGGGTATCATGACGGAACGTTTTGCATATCGCCCCTTGCGCAACGCCCCCCGCATGAATTTACTGCTCAGCGCCCTGGGGGTTTCCATTTTTTTGCAAAACCTCGTATTGACCTACCAGGGCGCCAAAGTCCGTGTGTTTCACATTACTTCTCTGATTCCCGAAAATATCCGCGTATTTCATATCGGCTCCACTGTTTTTTCGTTTATGCGGGTTCTGGTCATCGCCGTCACCTTTCTGTTGATGGCGCTCCTGACAATAATGATCAAAAAAACCAAAGTCGGTAAGGCCATGCGTGCCACGGCCCAGGATATCGAGGCGGCTGCCTTTATGGGAATAGACGTGGACAGAATTGTCGTCATGGTTTTTCTGATAGGTTCCGCCCTGGGAGGCGCAGCTGGAGTTCTGGTGGGTCTGCTGTTCACCCAAGTGGATTACTATGTCGGATTCCAGGCAGGATTGAAAGGGTTTACGGCTGCAGTTCTGGGAGGCATCGGCAGTATCCAGGGTGCCATGGTCGGCGGCATCCTGCTGGGCCTGACCGAATCGTTGGCCGTTACCTTTCTACCCTCAGCCTATAAGGATATTGTCGCTTTCGTGATTTTAATCACTGTACTCATTATTCGGCCCTGGGGCCTGCTGGGTGAAAGAGTCCCGGAAAAAGTATAGGGAATTCGGAAGGTGGAATGCGGAAGTCGGAATGACTTGAAGTGGGAATTCGGAAGGCGGAAAATAGGAAGAAGTTTTATTTTAGATTGTAAAGTTCGAATTGAATAAAACCATAGGAAAATTTGGTTGTATGCCTTATTTGGGGAGATATTTGTTTAAATTTATCTGTGAAGATCCGTGTAAATCCGTGTCCTATTTCATAACAAGTTTAGATTGAAAATCATGAACCATGAATCAAATACGGCAGCAATCCGCAACCCCGATTCAATTTCCTGGAAGAGACCTCATCGCCTGACTTTTTATGGCGTCATCGCGATAATTCTGATCACAGCGCCCCACCTCATGCCGAATAGCTACTGGCTGCGGATCTTTACCATGACGGGGCTGTGGATCATGCTGGCTCTTGGTTTGAATGTGGTGGCGGGTTTTGCCGGTCTGCTGGATCTGGCATATGTGGCTTTTTTCGGCATTGGCGGTTATACTTTTGCGCTGTTGTCTTCCAACCAGTTTGATATTCACCTGCCATTTGTGCTGGTTTTACCTCTGGCTGCGGTTTTCACCATGGTCATCGGCATCGCCCTGGGATCAACCAGCATACGGCTAAAGGGAGATTACCTGGCGATTGTCACGCTGGCATTTGCCCAAATTTTTAAGCTGTTGTTGCAAAACCTTGACACTCCGGTAGATATCACCGGCGGCGTCAACGGTATCTACAGCTTTGACCCCATTGACATTTTCGGATTCAGAATCCTATCCCCCATTGCCTACGCTTATCTCATCTGGGGCTTCGCGTTCATTGCCACCGTAGGCTCTCTAAGGATCAAGCATTCCCGGATCGGCCGAGGCTGGCAGGCCATTCGCGAGGATGAACTGGCGGCAGACGCCATGGGCGTCAATACCACCGGGATGAAATTGATGGCTTTTGCCGGCGGCGCCCTTACGGCCGGAGCCGCCGGCGCTTTGTTCGCCTCATTCCAGGACTCGGTATTTCCCAACAATTTTGATTTTCAGCAACTGGTGATTGTCTACTGCATGGTGATACTGGGAGGGCTGGGAAATATTGCCGGTGTCATTGCGGGAGCTGTCCTGCTTTCAATTCTGCCTGAATTTTTAAGGGAATACGGCGCCTACCGCATGATGTCCTATGGTCTGATTCTAATTTTACTGATGGCCCTCAGGCCCCAGGGCATCATGAGTGGAATTGGGTTTCTTGTCAAAAAGAAAGCCCGGCCCGATAAGGATAAAACCGGTCAGCTAAGGACTTCAACGGATCTATACTATACGCAACAGGCAACCACGGGGGATGCGGATGCCGCCGCTAGCCAACATGCATATACCAAAAGCAATCGCACCTTGCTTGAACTAAAAAATATCACCAAGAATTTTGGCGGACTTAAAGCAGCTGACAACTTGAGTTTTGCGTTGAACGAGAGAGAAATTTTAAGCATCATCGGGCCCAACGGCGCCGGCAAAACAACGCTTTTCAACCTTATCTCCGGCATTTATCCTCCCAGTGCCGGTTCGATCCATTATGAAGGCAAGAACATCACGGGATTAAAGCCTCACAAGGTGGTCAAAGCCGGTATTGCCCGTACCTTTCAGAATTTGCGTCTTTTCAATAAAATGAGTATTCTGGACAACGCCAGGGTCGGCCGGTTCTGCCGAACCGCCGCCGGCCCGCTATCCGTTCTCCTGCACCTGCCGCGGCACAATCAGGAGGAAGCACAAACCGAGCTTAAGTCCAAAGAAATACTACAGCTTTTCGGAGCCCGGCTCACCGGCTATCGCTTTGACCAGGAGGCCATGTTTTTGTCCTATGCCAACCGCAGGCGGCTAGAGATCGCGCGCGCCCTGGCAACCGAAGCGAATTTACTGCTGCTGGATGAACCTTCGGCCGGAATGAATCCCCAAGAAACCATCGAAATCACGGGATTTATCAAAGCGCTGCGGGATAAATTCGGTTATACAATTCTTGTGATCGAACACAAACTTAATGTGGTGCGCACCATCTCGGACCGGGTCATCGCACTGGATTACGGTGTGAAAATCGCAGAAGGCAGCTATGATGAAGTCGCCTGCAGCGAGCAGGTGATCGAAGCGTATTTGGGCAGGAAGAAATAAAAAGATTGAAGATTGAAGATTGAAGATTTAAGGAATTCTATCAATTGTATTGGTGCGAAACTATAGCCTGGAGCAGAATGCACAGTTCTTTTATCAACAAACAACTTACAACAGACCTCTGACAATTTTTAAATTTAACTACATAGGTTAAGAAAGAATAAATCCAGGCAGTCTAATAAATAGAAATGACTGAAACGCCAATACTCGAATTTAAAAATGTAGACACCTACTACGGCAATATCCAGGTGCTCTATGATATCAATCTTAAAATATACAAGGGTGAACTGGTGTGCCTGCTGGGGGGAAACGCTTCGGGTAAATCTACCACACTCAAAACAATCCTGGGTGTCTGCAAAGTCAATAAAGGCGAGGTAAAACTAAACGGAGAGCGCATCGACGGCAAACCCACCAAGCAAATTATTTCAAAAGGTGTGGCCATCGTTCCTGAAAACCGCCGAATCTTCCCGCGCATGACCGTGCTCGAAAACCTCGAATTGGGTGCCTACCTGCGTAGCGACCATGAAGCAGTCAAAAAAGACATGGAAAAGACTTTTGAACTCTTCCCACGGTTGAAGGAAAGAATCAATCAGGCCGGCATCACCTTAAGTGGCGGGGAGCAGCAGATGCTGGCCATGGGACGCGCCCTGCTTTCCAAGCCGGATGTACTTTTAATGGATGAGCCGTCCATGGGTTTGTCCCCCCTGCTGGTGGACCAGCAATTTGAACTCATCCAGAAAGTGAACCGGCAGGGAACCACTATTTTCATGGTAGAGCAAAATGCGAACATGGCCCTCTCCATTGCCGATCGCGGGTACGTTTTACAGACCGGCTCGATCGTTTTGTCGGATACGGCGAAGAACCTTCTGTGTAATGAAATGATGCAGGAGGCGTATTTGGGCGGCGCCGATGTCTGCGAGATGCCGGATTGAATATTTTCGATTGAATTTAAAATTCTTTCCTCCATAGACCAAATTTTATTCGATGTTTTTTATCCGACTGCTTCATGCGTATGTAACTGAACATCTAACGCCGGCATAACCGGATGGCAATGGAGTGCAGCGGAATTGCCAGTCCGAGTTAATGCGGTTGTTGTACATCCAGTTGATTTGTTAACAACATTTCGATAATATTTAGCCTTGACACTACCTCAATGTGTATATAATATAAAATCAATACACATTGGCTTTAGGAGGATTTATGCGAACGAATATAATCATTGATGATGAACTAATGAATGAGGCCATGACGCTCACCCAGTTAAAAACCAAAAAAGCCGTTGTTGAGACCGGTCTTAAGCTATTGGTTCAAATCAAGAAACAAGAACGAATTAAAAGCCTGCGTGGAAAACTGAAATGGGATGGTGACCTTGATGCAATGAGGTTAGATAAGTGATTCTAGTCGACTCATCCGTGTGGATAGATTATTTCAATGGAATTTCCACTTGGCAGACAAACCTGCTTGACAATTACCTTTCGAATGTTCCTATCATCGTTGGGGACTTAATTCTTACAGAAGTCCTTCAGGGTTTTAGATCAAATAAGGATTACGAAACAGCCAGGGACTTCCTTAGTGCTCTTCCTTTTCGCCAAATCGGTGGATACAATGTTGCCATTCAAAGTGCTCAAAACTACCGACTCCTTCGAAAAGCCGGGGTTACCGTGCGAAAAACAATAGATATAATAATCGCGACTTTCTGCATTATGGAAGGATTGACTTTACTTCATGACGATCGCGATTTCAATCCTATGGAGCTCCATTTTTCCCTGAAAACATCTACCCCTCAGTAGTTTCGCTACATCTGTCTCTCAATGATTGTTTTGATGTACAACGCCCGCCGGTGAGCAACGGCCTAGATTCATACCGAACTTGCACGACCTTTACGAAAAAACCGCTATCTTCACGCCGTCTGCTGCAGTGGCTTTGTTAGCAGATTTAAATCTTTGAATTTGTGAGCCTTTTTAATAGGATATCCTCAATATTTCGGCGTGAATCTAAAACTGATAATACGAAGACACTCTTTTCTGAAATTCTATATAGGATTCTCCAAGGGGTAATGACTAATTCGCGATTTTGAAGTATCCCTTGATCCCGTAGTTCTGGGACGATTCGTCCTCTTTCAGGAAAGGTATAAAGGCTTGAAGCTTTTTGTTTGATGCGTTTAAATATTTTTAATGCGTTTGGTGGGCTATCGTCAGCAATGTACTCAACAATATTTTTTAAATCGTTTTCAGCAATATTTGACCATACGACATCATATTTTTTGTTCATTTCATTTTGTCTTTCAGAAAATTTTCAATATTCTCAAAGACTTCCTGCTGAGACTTCGAATTTCCGCTCCCTATTTCATCCTCACCTTGGGAAATCAGTTTTAATATCCCGATAGCATTACGCATATTTTCATAACTTTTTGGATCTTGTAATATGGCTTTCGGCTCTCCGTTTTGCGTAATGATCACCGGACGATGGGTTTCATTAATTTGTTTCAGCAAATCAGCTGCCCTTGATTTTAGATAAGTTACTGGTTTTATATCTTGCGAAATATTCATTTTTTCACCTCCGGTCTTTTTATAGTACTAAATTAGGACCGATGTCAAGCTCTTTGAATTTTCCGTACTTTACCAACATCACGGGTGAGGTACGGCTCTCGGTAGTCCGCGAACCTGAGGCCTTTACGAAAAACTGCTAGATTCCTGCCGTTACCTCCACTCGATTGTTAGGTTTTGTAATTATGTTCCACAGTTATTACTACTTTTCCTTTGAAATGTTCTTCTCCAAAATACTGGAAAGCCTCAGCAGTCTCGCTTAACGGGTACCCGTTAACATATCCCAGTCCCATGAATTTATGGAGGCCGCATGAACTTTTATCAAGACTTCATTGTCTTTGGGAGCAGGTTTTTTTACCTCTTTGAGCTGAAGAACATCCGGTGATCCGTATTTTGTGTATACAACCGCTTTCATGAGTCTCCTTCAAGCTTACTATTGTCCCGGCCATTTTCAGTAAAGTTCACCACCATCTATCCAAAATGGCTGGATTCTGGCTGTCTCCTGAACGGACAGGTTGGCCCTTACGCTTTTCCACTAGATGCAACTATGAAGTCAACAATGACCGGAAAGTGATCAGAGCCGACATGGGGGCCTATCTCCTTTTCTACCACCACAATCTCAGGAGAGTGAAGGCAGTGGTCTATTGGAATTCGCAAGAGGCGGTTGTGGGTCGGCCACGTTGGCTGAACACCGCGGCCCTGCGAAGCGTCTCGCAGACCCGTGCGTTTCAACAAACGTCTGAAATGGTGACTCCATGGCGTAACATTGAGATCCCCGAGGAGCAGTACCGGTGACGTTGCATTACTGACGAAATCAGGGATTTTCTCAAGCTGATCGTTTCTCCAACGTGAGTAACTGCTGCCGGCCGGGGGCAGCGGATGGGTACTGATGACGGTGGCTCTTTCGCCATCTACATCGACTTCCACAATAACAGACGGTACTCCGGCGCCGCCGATATATACAATATTCGCCCGTGATAGTGGGAGTCTACTGTAGAGAGCGATTCCGAAGTTGTCCTCCCGCGGCTGGATTTTGGAGTGGGCATATCGGCTCGTGACTAAGCGAAGATCCTCAATCCATCGGGCATTGACCTCTTCAAGCACGACGATGTCGGGGTCAAATTTATTAATCACCTCCGTGACACGGTCCGCATTTCCTAATTTTGTGTTCACATTAAGAAGCATTGCACGAAATGTCGGATGAGAACCCGGGGCTCGTTCTGCATGGCCTAGGTAAAGGGGCAGGATCATGGATAGATTAGCCGCCGCCACCAGGGCGAAACAGAGGGCTGCCTTGTGTTGCCGGGGAATCAGGAGGAGCAAGGCGGCAGCTGTAAGGCCAAGGAAATACTGAACCCGGAAATGAGAGAACAGGTCAAGGAACCAAGATAGATGGCCAAATAAACTCAGAATGGTCAGCAAGCTGCCGATAGCGCCTGCTGCAGTGATCAGACTCCACAATCGGACGCTAAACTGCGCGAATTTGGTTTCTTGCTGTTTTAAGTCAATCATAATTCCTGGGCCAACAAAATATATAGAAACAATAACTTCTAAATTGCCATGACTTTAGGCGTCTGTCTCAAAGCTTTAGTTAAACAACATTACAACCGTTTGCACTTATAATCGCCGATAGAAGCATCTAAGATATCGCGCTCAAGCTGCATATTCGGCTTCCACCAGACAGCATGATCGCGTTGTTTTTTAGCGAATTCTTGCTGTGCATTTATTATATTGTCTTGTTTTTCTTTCATAGAAATTTCAGGAATTCCAGCCTTAGCCACTAAGTTTCCGTCCTTCAAAAATCTATCATAATCGAGAATACCTTTTTCATTGAAATGCAGATAGTAATAAATTGCGCGTAGAACTACTACTGGCTTTCGATTCTCAATCATCACTGCAATTTCTGCAGCGCGTATACGCTTTCCAGCAAATCTTTCGGTCTTTTCTTCATATGAGCCTTTTAGCATGCGTTCAAATTTAGCAATTGGTACTTTAAGAATCTCATCCTCATCTGTGATAAAAAAAATTCTCATTGACGCTGAACTCATATAGTAACCTCATTCGGTGTTTGAGTAGTGCGAAAAAAGTCGTAATATCAACAATGAAAAATTATTTATAAAAATAAATGCGCTATTAATACAATTACATACATAACATCCGGTAAAATATTGAAACCGGAAAGATGTGACTTTTTCTCGATATCCCAATATGCGAGAATTTTTTCGCAATATTCACTTTATTCAGGTGATATTGAGAAAAATGGCTCAATATTAACAAAATAATGACCTACTATAATCAATTAACTAACTTAAAATCAAGGAGATATTATATCGTAACCTTTGGGTTACGTTGGTCAATGTCAATTATGGGCCGGAGGTTGCTTTATCGGTGATGATATTTTTTAAGCTTTTTAAACTTGCTTATGTCATATAATTACTTGACACTGTCAAATACATAAAGTAATTTATGGCCAAATTAAAACGGCACTTTATCCGGCAAGATTATTATGGCTGAAAAAAACCTTCATGAGGGTGTCGCCCAATTTCGCAGGTTCAACCGGTTTTATACCAAACAAATCGGACTTCTCAATAAGGGGCTATTAAAGACCCGCTTCCCTTTAATCCAGGCTCGGGTTCTTTATGAGCTGGCCCAACAAGATCAGACTACCGCCAGCACACTGGTCGGCAAGCTCGACATCGATCCCGGGTATCTCAGTCGCATCCTGAGCGCTTTCGAAAAAAAGGGCCTGCTTCGCAAAGTCCGGTCACCGTCCGACTCTCGTCTGCGGATTCTGAAGCTCACCGCCGAGGGTAAAAAATCTTTTGCAGTGCTGAACCAACGATCTATCAAAGAAGCGCAAGAACTCCTGCTGGGGCTGGCAGGGGAGGATCGTCACCGGCTTCTGCATGCCATGCAGACCATCGAAAATATCCTGGGCACCGAGACCAAACCACCGACACCCTATCTGCTGAGACCCCATCGGGCTCTGGTCGCAGAGATCCTGGCAGAATTCATTCGCAAGCATGATCCGAAGCGCGAATGCCTCTGGATCGCTGAGCAGGGGGGAGAACGGATCGGGTCGGTTATGATTGTGGACGCCGGCGATCAGGTCGCCCAATTGCGTCTGCTTCTGGTTGAGCCCAAGGCCAGGGGACAAAGTGTCGGCACGCGGCTGATCGATGAGTGCATCAACTTTTCAAAGCGCAACCGCTACCAAAAAATCAAGTTATGGACCCAAGGCAACTTGCTGGAAGCGCGCCATTTATATGCGAAAGCAGGTTTCGAAATGGTTTCGGAATCAGCGCACAAAAGCTTCGGCCAAGATTTGATTGCCGAGTTCTGGGAATTGCCGCTGGGCGGCTGAACGACTTTGGACTCATTGAATAATTCCGAGGTTGAACAGTTCAGCCTTCGACGAGCCCTTCGGTCGTGAGCACAGAGTCGAACGACTCCCCGCGACATGCTCGGGGCCTGAGCCTGTCGAAGGCAGCCGAGTCGGGTTCAACGTTCAGGGTTGAAAAAACCCAAGCTGCGCGGTTAAATAAGTCTTTGGATTTTCAATGAGATTTATTTATTCACCGCAAAGAACGCAAAGGTTTAATTATTTTCAGAAAAAGAGCTCTTTTATTCTTTGCCGTCCTTCCTGTCCACCGGTATTTTTGAAGGGGTACTTTTGGCCGTATTTCGATTAAAATCGGGAGGGCTCCTCTGGGTATGCCTGGCGCCTTTGTTCTATAGCGCGATGAGTGTATCCGCCAAATTAGCCGGAGCCCACCTGAGCGTCTGGCAGATAAGTGTCGGCCGGTTTGGTCTCGGTCTATTGGTGATCCCGGTCATCGTCAGGGCGCTCGGTCTGAGCCTCTGGGGCCAACAGCGCCTTCTCCTGGCCGTCAGAGGCCTGTGCGGATCGGTCGCCTTCCTGTTTTTAGTGGCGGCCTTCCAGAGAATTCCGCTCTCAATAGCGATGGTCCTCTTCTACCTCTACCCGGCCTTCACCGCTATCTTGTCGCCCTGGGTCACAGGAGAACCCGCCGTAAAAACCGCCTGGCCGTTTATTGGCGGCGCTTTCATCGGCACCAGCCTGATCCTGTGGCCGTTTGAAGCATCCTTGGCACTCAATCTGGGGCATCTGTTTGGCATAATTTCATCGCTGCTGTGCGCCTTTACCCTTCTTTTGGTCCGGCGATTGGGCCGGCAGAACAATATCTACACTCTGTTTTTCTACCTTTGCCTCACAGGAACGCTTGCCGGTCTGGGGCCGCTATTAATGCAAGGGGTTCCGATCCTGCCCGCAAGCACTGCCGCATGGATCGGCGTTGCGGCGGTGGCTGTTTTTTCAATAGGTGCACAACTTTCCATTAACCAGGCCCTGGTGCGCATGCCGGCGCCGAAGGTGAGCGTTATGATGACCGTCGAAGTGCCCCTGGTTGCCTGCTTTGGGGTGCTTTATCTGGGTGAACCGCTCAGCTGGAACTTTATCGCCGGTACCCTGTTGATTTTCGGCAGTGGAACCGGTCTTAACCTGATGCCGGTAAGATCAAAATAAGGAGATCAAAAATAATGAGCCTGTCGGATACAATAGATGCCTCTGACCTCATCGATCGAAAATCTTACATCCTCGGCATGATCACAGCTTTTGCCGAATGCGTTACCAATGAGTGTAAAAAAATCGCACTGTCACCGCCTTTTTATCCTGAAGACTATGATAACGTAGTTTCCGGGGCAGAGAAGATCGCAGACGATCAGGGTATTTTACTATGGTATGAAGAAAATCCGGATATCCCTGAAAGCCGCCGACTGAACTGGTTTGTATTATATAAATTTTCCGATATGCTGGATGAATACCGCAAATTAAGAAATCAGGGATATAATCCCGCCTGGCACTTCTCCAAGTTTTCCGATTTGCTCAGCTATGGAACAGCCT
>CALZJV010000467.1 GCA_945787595.1 uncultured Desulfobacterales bacterium
CTGACTCAATTCTATTCTTTCAAGCACTGTAGGTTTTCCCACGCGGTCAATGACAGGTACAAGGGAACCCCTATTAATTTCAGGTTCATCGTTTAACAACGGTTCGAAGGGGTCAATGTTTCCTTTGGGGTTATATGGAGCCTGGTTTAAATTTTCCTTATAGGATACCTCTGAATAAAGCGCCTTTCTTTCGCTGTTGGTTTTGATAATTGATACATCAAATTTCGGCGATAAGGCCGGCTTTTTGGAACGAGATATTGAAATAGAAGGGCTGTTGATATTTTCTGTATTACTTAATTGATTGTGGATCTTTTTCTTAACTACCACAGGTTTCTTCTGTGGCGATGCCCAACAATTAAAAGTAGAAAGGAAAAAGAAAAGCGAAATAAGAATTATGCAATTGAATAAATTTAGAAAGTTTTTTTTCATAATTTGCCCCCTTTACTATAAAAGTAATTGATTAGAATCCCTGGCTATTGAAAGATTTTACTGTTGTAGTCGAAGGAGGGTTATAAGGCGTGACAAATTTATGTAATGAAAATTATATTATTTAACAAATTCAGAGTATTACATAGTAAAATTAATAGATTGGATTCATTGGATATCTTAATTGCGGTAGGTATTTTAAATGGCAAATGGTATGGAAATGTTCTGGATATTAGGCGACAATTATTATTGGGAAGGGGGTTTTACATCTTTTGGTTTTGAAGGATGAGTACTCTCTTTTTAGTTTTAATGTTTCCATCTAAATCTTCAAATTCTTCCTCGATAACGATTCTGTCCTTATTGATCTGGATAACCTTACCGGCATTTAGGCCAACATAAGTTCCCTTGCTGACGACGTGCCCTTTGCCGCTTGAATCTTCCATTAGAGCCTTATTACCGTTCTCGGAAAGAACTATCCCGACGAGTTTTAACTGGCTTATATCCAATCGCTGAAGAGGCGTTCGTGGAATACGTTTTTTACTATTCTTCTTTTTCGCAAAAACAGGCTTTTCTTTATAAAGATACTCAAACGGATCAATTTTTCCTCTAGCATCGTAAGTGTTTCTCTTTTGAATCTTGCCTTGATGTTAAGTCAGATTTAGGTTTAGGATCATGTTTTGCTGTATTCTCCTTAGGTGCTATTTTTTTATTAGCCTCTTGGAATTTTTCTGATACTTCTGGATCATTTAAGCCAAAATTAATTATAATGAATGCAAGGCAGGCTGCTGCTAATCCCCCCACAAATTTCGGGGACAACAATGGGAAGCAATATTTAGAGAATAATTCCTTAAGTCCTTTTAAATGGGAGTTGGACTGTGAAGAATTTCTCGGGTTTTTTATGGCTTTGGAGAGCGCTGGGAGCACCTTCGAAGGTTGCCCATCCTTTGCCTCTGATTCGGCTTCCGCAACTTGAACATCAAGAACCAAATCTAAACAAAATCTGCATGTGTGAAGGTGATCTCGAAAATTTTTATGCTCTTCAGTATCAAGTTCCTGAGCCGCATATGAAATCGAAATCTCTGACATAGGACATTCTTCGGCAGCAGGATTTATTTCAACTTTATAGGCATCGCGCAGAGAATTCATTAATTCATCTGATATTTCTGAGTATCTTAAATCTTTATCGCCCATATCGGTATCCGGTTAAATTAGCCTCTCAGCTTATTTTTATGCTGCGCCCTTAATATTTAGTCGCTAATATAATGTATGCAGTGACATATTAATTCTGAATAAATCATGAGAAAATATTAGTTTAAAAGGTCTCTATATTTCAAAGAATTATTTTCCAAACAGCGTTTTAAAATACTTTTAAACTTTGCCATAGACCCAGTTTTATCCCTGGTAAATTGTTTTTTTATCGCGTCAGTCTTCTTCTTCAATTTCCTGGTATTAATTTTAATACCCTGAAATTCTCGTATTGCCATTTCTTCATAACGTAAATCTTCAAAATGCATTTTTATTAGTTTAGCATCTCTGGGGGAGACCTCCGCCAACTGCAGCAGTGCCTCATGAATGAGTTTCTGTTGCTCTTTTATTATTAATTCATCCTCAGGCGATTGTTGTATATTAGAATCCTCAAATGTTTTGTTTTCTTGATCATTGCAATTTGCTTTGGAATTTCTTTCTCGTTCAATTTTGCGATTTGCATCGATAATTCTTCTACCGAGAATAACTGTTAAATAGGTACGCAAAGAAGCCTTGCCTTTGTAAGCGCAAATTGCTTTAGAATTTAAAAGTTCAATCCAGTAGTCGGACAGGACATTCTCGATGTGATCCTGATCAGTGTTAAATAAGCGCTGGCGGGTGAAAGCGGAAAAATAGACATGGTGCTTGTGGTAGAGCTCAAGTATTGCTTCACGATCACCTGAGCGCAGCTTATCGCAGATTCTCTGAGCTAAAATAAAATCACTATTTTCGGTTTGGACTACCATTAATGGATGAGTTAGATGGACCCGATTGAATTGTATTTAATTCCTTATTTTGTTTATCGGCATAATACAATTTATCTTGATCTAAAGCAGCTGAAATGATTGGTTAATTCTCCTGCTATGGTGAATAAATGATCTGGGTTCTATGGGGTTCTATGGGGACGGTTCTATAACGGTCATGAATAAATGCGGTTCTATAACGGTCATGAATAAATGCATTTCTTATTGTAATAGGCTTAGATTCATATCCCGAATCAATTTTCCCCCTCGCACTGGCGCCCGGCGCACCGCAGGTTGACCGATACCCAGCGGTTTGCCCACGCTTGTTGCGCTCATCCCTAATTCTCTGACCGCCCAATAACACACCAGACTCCTGGTCTTCACTCGCAGCGGCTGATTACCAGGTTTCCAAATCTCCTCCGGCTCTATCTCAAAGACCTCAGGCACCATCTCAACTATTCGTCCTATATCATAACCGTGAGCCTCCAGCCTAAAACGGCACTCTAACTGCTCCTTGTGCTCTGATAGGACCTCTTTGACAAAATCACTCCCTCCTAAAATACGTTCATCCCCTTTTGAGTGGATACGCGCTTTGCTCATCGCTTTGATTGATGTTGTGATATCTCTCGTCGTAATAACACTTCAATGATCATTCTTCGTTAGATCACCATTCCATGTTTTTACCATAAAATAAATTGAATTTCCTGACGACATAAAGGAGTCTAAGGCTCCAAAAAATGTTGGTACAATAAAGATTTGGTTGCATTGTCGGAATGTTAGGCTGAAAATTCAAAACTGACAATATTTTGTATTGACATGGTCTATTGACACAATACGCGGCTTATGCCATGTTCGAATCTGAAAAAGCAAATTCCCATCTTTCACTTCTTGCATTTATGTAATAGTGAATTCCGTTAAAGTTTGGTCATAGTGGACAGCGCATCGAAATATTATGGTTTGCGCCGAGCCGAAATAATTAAGAACATGAACTTTGGAAAGGAGAGAATCATGAAACGGTTAATTATGTGTATCCTTACAATTTTTATTCTCACCTCAGCGGGCAGCGCGTTCGCTAAAGGACGACTGGTAGTCTATTGTTCCAACGAGCCTTTTGCCTGCCAGGCTGTGGCCGACGAATTCGCCAAGAAATATGATGTCAAGGTGCAAATGACGCGTGCCGGCTCCGGCTCCACCTACGCGAAGATCCTGGCTGAAAAAAGCAATCCCAAAGGCGACGTCTGGTATGCCGGGACGCTTGATCCTCATTCTCAAGCGGGCGTGAACGGATTGCTGGAGCCGTACGAGTCTCCCATGTTGAAGGAAATTGGCGAGGAATTCAGGAACCCGGCCACCAGCAAGAAGCATCACAGCGCCGGTGTGTACGCCGGCGTACTCGGTTACTCGGTCAACACCGACGTTCTCAAGGAAAAAAACCTCCCCATGCCCCGTTCCTGGGAAGACCTGACCAAGCCCGAGTACAAGGGAATGGTCCAGGTGGCCAGCCCGCAGAGCTCCGGCACGGCCTACACGGTCCTTGCCACCATGGTGCAGCTCAAGGGTGAGGAGGAGGCCTACATATATCTGGCAAAACTGCACCAGAACGTTAATCAATACACCAAATCCGGCTCGGCCCCCGGCAAGGCCGCCGCCCGTGGCGAGACCATGATCGGCATCGGTTTTTTGCACGATCACGCGCTCCAGAAAGCCAATGGCTTCCCCCTGGAACTTGTAGTGCCCTCCGAGGGCACCGGTTATGAGATCGGTGGTCTGAGTATTATAAAGGGCGCCAGAAACATGGAAAACGCCAAGAAATTCGTCGACTTCATGCTAAGCGCGGAAGGCCAGGAAGTACCCCAGCGCGTGAAGATGTTCCAGGTCCCCACCAATGTTAACGCCAATGTTCCCAAAGAAGCCATACGGCTTGACCAGGTCAAGCTCATCGATTATGACTTCGTAACGTACGGTTCCGAAGAGATGCGCTCGCATTTGATCGACCGCTGGGCAAAAGAGATCAAATCGGTTAAACGATAGCCTATACCGAGTGAGTGCCTCCTTACAATGAACACCAAAAAAAACACTCCGGGGGAGATCGGCCCACGGGCCGTTCTCTCCTGGATATTCATCGCCACCTTAGCCTACTGTTTCCTGCCGTGGATAGCACTTGAATACGGCCTCACTGATTTTACAATAGATGAACTGCTGGACGCCTTGGGGTGGAAATTCAATAAGGCCACCCTGGCGGTTCCATTATTGCTCGTACTCCTGGTGCCTTTCGCCTGGATCAAACTTCCCGGGAAAGAATCCGGCTGGCTCTTCACCGTCGTCTCAGGGGCGGCAATCGGCATATTGCTGCTCAGCTTCATTGTCTCCAAGACCTCCATGGGGTTGGCGGCCGTGGTGATTTTAATGTGCCTGGCGGCTTTGTTTGCTATCGGCATTTCTGAGCTCGGCTTCCAGCGGGGGGACACATTCATCGCGGGTGCTGTAATTTTCGTGATCTTCATGGTGGTCATGTTTATCTTTTTCCCGGTCTGGGAAATCTTCCGCAACGTGCTTTTCAACAAGGCCGGTCAGTTCGTGCCATTCCAGTTTTTCCGGATTATAACCTCATTCGGCGTGGGACGAGTCGTTTGGAACACCTTGAGGCTGGCCTTCACGGTAGGCGCGGCGACGACGGTGTGCGGACTGATCTTCGCTCTCTATTCGGTCCGCGCCACCTCGCGGTTCAGATATTTGATACGGGTTTTTTACATTCTGCCGATCATTACGCCGCCTTTCGTGGTGGGCATGTCGCTGATTTTGCTATTTGGACGGGCCGGTATGATTAGCGACGGGTTGATGTTCCTGTTCGGTCCCGCTGGTATTTTCACGCCGGAGGGTGGTCAGGGCATCTTCGAGCGCTCCGGCTATATCTATGGGTTTCTGGGGATTTTTCTGGCCCAGACGCTCTCTTTGACCCCGGTCAGCTACATGGTCATCAGCGGTATGCTCTCTTCCATCAATCCGGCCATGGAGGAAGCCTCCCTGACCATGCGCGCCAGCCGTTGGACAACGCTGAGGAAAGTGACGCTTCCCCTGCTCAGGCCAAGTATTGCCAATGCCTTCCTATTGGGAATGATCTCCTCCGCGGCGGATTTCGGCAATCCCCTTGTGCTCGGCGGTGAGTATGACGTGCTTTCCACAGAAATTTATTTTTCCATCGCCGGGGCGCAGCTCGATTTTGCCAAGGCAGCCGCCCTTGGCCTCATACTCTTGTGCCTGTCCCTCTCGGTATTTTACATCCAAAAAAAATGGATCGGCAAAAAGTCTTACGTTACCGTCACTGGAGTGGAAACTTCCGGCAATGTAACGCCGCTGCCTTCGGCTCTGCAGCGTGGTATCACCCTATTTATTTCCTTCTGGTTCATCCTGGTGGGCATCGTGTACGCCAGTATATTCCTGGGCGGATTCGTGACACAATGGGGCGCTGATTACTCCCTAACCCTGTCGCACCACATGGAACTGTGGTCCAAAGGCCTGGGGTCCGGCGCCTGGCCATCCTTTTTGCACTCCCTGTCCTACTCGGTGTTAGCCGCCCCTCTGACAACACTCGTAGGCGTGCTTATAGCGTATATTCTCACCAGGAAACAGTTCTACGGTCGGAGCGTGATCGATTTCGGGACCGTGCTTATCTTCGCCATTCCCGGCACCGTAATCGGTGTGGCCTATATCCTGGCTTTCAACACCGCCCCCATCGAGTTGACGGGGACGGCCGCCATCCTGATCATCACCATGGCCATCCGGGCCATGCCCGTGGGTATTCGGGGCGGCATGTCCGCATTGAGCCA
>CALZJV010000468.1 GCA_945787595.1 uncultured Desulfobacterales bacterium
CTTTAGTATTTCATGTGCCATGAAAATCTCCTTTCCGTGTGAGTTTCTGTCCTGATGAACCCTAACGTTTATACAATATTGGGGTGAACCTAAGTCCTTCTATTCATATATACGATCACATATTCTTTTTCTCAGGACTTAGCGCTGAGTGAGCAGTATTAATGATTGTCGCTCTAAAAATACGTCACTGAGTTTGCAAATCCAAGCACTGAGGCGTCTCTCTAACCTAACGCAATTTTTAAACGAAGGGAAGCTTAAATCGGGCAAGCCATACATTGATTTAAAGTTCAAATATTTCGCATTAATGAATATTTGAATTTTTATCAAACTGTCGATATCCGTTTTTAGCAAAGCATAATTCGACAAAAACTAAATTCGTGTGGATGCCCCTTGCCAATGAGTAATATCTTGCTTATGTTCATCTGACTTGGTGTAAAGCCGCCGAGATTCGGATGTAAAATAGATTCACAAAAAACTTGATTACTATTAAGACGTTATTGCTGTGCTGTTATGGGAAATGGAAATTTAATCTTACTGCGAAATGTCACCAGGATGTTCATTTTGCTGATGCTTTTAGCTGGATACAGCATCGCCCACGCTGATCCAATTGAATCGCCATTGATAATCCAGCCAAATGCGCGCTACTTTGTGCGTAGTGAAACCATTCGGGTCGTAACCGCTTACAATGCCGGAGATCCCGGGCAAACAGACGAGACCCCCTGTATATCAGCCAGTGGAGAAAATATCTGCAAAGCGCTGGCAAAAGGTAAAAAGCGATGTGCGGCAAACTTCGTTCCACTAGGTTCGCGTTTGCACGTGGATAAAATAGGGGTGTGCTTGGTAACGGATCGAACCAACAAACGTTACCGCAACCGGGTAGATGTCGCCATGCAAAAGGATGAGTACCAAAAAGCACGTCGATTCGGCCGACAGAAACTGGCGGTAAAAATTATTGCCATCATGCAGGAACCTCATTAACTTTTTTATTAGGCCAAAAACTTAACAAATAAGTCAAGTTCTTGTAAAGCGCATTAACCTGTGGTTTAGAGGATGCTGGATACTGGATGGAATTTCGGTGCTAATCCAATATCAAGCATCCAGAAATCAGTATCCAGCATCGCTTTGCCTCGCCAACAGTATATGGTTGTCATCGACTCGTCGGGTTGATGCCAAGCCCCGCCATAGTATCAATACCCATTAAAAAATTCGGCTCCAGCGTTGTAAACCCTAAGCTGCATCCTTGGGATAATTTGCGAAATCGTACAATTCGCTTACAGGATCTATCCGGGATATGATAGCGAACGCAGCCTGTTTTAACAGGTTTGAATACCATCAAAGACCAAAAGAGTCGGTAAATATGTCAAAGGACAATAACTTTTTTTACAATGATGGGTTATTTCAACAGATTCAATTAAATCTGAGAAAATTTAAAGTATTGCCCCATGAACCATAATCGTCCATTAATATCATTTTCATACCCCATCTTGGGGATAGTGGCGGTATTCTGCGCACTTATTTTCATCCTGCTAGAACTGTCGTCAGACTTTGCAATGGGAAAGAATCCGCCGGAAAGCGAACCTGATACCACCCAATTATTGCAGGGTAAAGCCTATGTTTACAAACTTGATCCCGAGGGTTCGGCCAGCAAAGGTTACAAATTGGTATACATGGTCGCCGCTTCCCTGAAAGCCTTTTGGAAATTTAAAACCGATTTTAAAAATGATTTTCTGCTGACGAATAAACTCATTGCGGAACATCGTTTAGTGGAGCATCAGAATAACGTCGCCATTACCGAAAGCATTTATACGACCAAACCGGGCGTGAAATTCCGCTGGCGGACGATTAGTTATCCCGACATATACCGCCTTAAATTTGAACTGCAGAATCCGAAAGAATGCGGCCAAAAATTTCATTATGGACATATCCAGTTAGAGGCAGCGGGTGAAAATACCAAAGTCACTCAGGTAGCATATTTTGACTTTTTCGGAGCCACCCTTTGGATGAATTATCCTTGGTACGGCGGAATGCGCCATTACTTGCACTATACGGCTCGCTGGGAACAAGAAACCATCACCCGCTTAATTAACCGCTATCGATAAGATCCGGATCGGGATATACGGCATGCATACCCCTTTTGTTAGGATCTCTTGTCATGAACGCGATTGCTCGCATCGAGCAAAGTTTTTATTGTGATTGAATCCGGAATAGTTTAGGGATGGTCATCCGCAATTTTTTACTTTAAAAAGGAGTTTGAAAAATGAAAAGCTGTGAAAAATGCAGATTTAGGGCTAAATATGATAACAATCCCCGTTCCTTATTAGGCCGTATTTGGAAGTGGCATATTGGCTGGTGTCCGGGCTGGAAGTCCTATATCAAGTCTTTAGCGCCTGAGGAAAAAGAAAAATTAGTTAAAATCTATGGTAAATAATACATTCGATTCTAGGCTTTTTGCGAGATTGCGCTGGGGAAAAATGGCCCCTGAAGGGCGGCAAGCGCGCTGATTATTGATATAGGTTTCAGGTGTCGGGTGTCAGGTGTCAGTATCAAACACTTCCTTTCCCTGACACCCGACACCTGAAACCTTCACGCTCCATTTTTTATAACATGTTGTCGGATAAAGACCCCAAAGGGCCTGAGATATAGCGGCGAGGTTTGCCTTAGTGCCTTAGGAGGCATGTAATCCATATTTGAGGGGGAGGTTTTTATGTTATTGGATTCGGATGCAATGAACGTTTTGCCGGATAATTTAGAGAATATAGTATCACCCGGTCAGAAAGATCGCTTCAGGCAACAGATCGAATTTATAATCGAGGTCGATAAGCTGAAGAATGTTCTGCGAAAAACGATTTTGATGAATCGCTCTCGGCGGGAAAATTCGGCTGAGCACTCGTGGCATATTGCTTTAACGGTTCTTATTCTGTCTGAATATGCGAAAGATTCGGATGTCGATTTGTTTCGGGTGATAAAAATACTGCTGGTCCATGACCTCATCGAGATCGATGCTGGCGATACATACTGCTATGACGATCAGGGAAGAAAGGATCAGGCCCAGCGAGAAAGAATTGCAGCGGACCGGATCTTCAATCTCTTGCCGGCGGATCAGGCAGCGGCTTTGCGGGAACTCTGGGATGAATTTGAAGAAAGAGAAACGCCCGAGTCAAAGTTTGCCAATGCAATGGATCGGTTACAGCCCTTCTTGCACAATTATTTTACCGAGGGGCAAATCTGGCAGGAAAACAACATTAAAAGCGCCCAAGTAAAATCACGCATGCACCCGGTAGATGATGGCGCTCCGATTCTATGGGATTATGTGAGTTCTCTGATCGATGATGGGATAAAAAAAGGATTTCTTGCCGAATAAGCCGGGAGAAACCATGAAGCTTTTTATTTTTTTGGGTGCCATCATTTTAAATTATCTTCGTGCTCCAATTCAAGCACTAGCCGGATATGGTAAAATCGTCTAAACACATAATTGATGCCAGGAACCTTACGCGATTATATTTACTGGGCGGCAGTGAAGTCATCGGTATCGACACGATTGATCTTAGTATTGCTGCCGGCGAGCTGGTGATTTTAAAAGGAAACAGCGGTTCCGGCAAAAGCACCTTGCTGTCTTTGTTGGCCGGTCTGGATCGACCGACCCGTGGTGAATTGACGGTGGCAGATCATGATCTCACTGCAGCGACGCCCGCTAAGCTTACTCATTTTCGGCGGGAAGTCGTGGGAATGGTCTTTCAGGCCTTTAACCTGATGCCGACTTTAAACGTTCTTGAAAATGTTAGCCTTCCCGGATTGCTGGCCGGGAAAAATCCCGCTGCCGTCAAGTCAAAGGCAATAGAATTGTTGGACTGGCTCGGTCTCAGCCGGCGACGGGATCACTTACCGGCCCAACTATCCGGTGGAGAGATGCAGCGCACGGCGATTGCCAGAGCGTTGATCAATGATCCGGACATTATTATTGCCGATGAACCCACCGGGAATCTTGACAGCCGAAACGGGCGAATTGTGGTTGATTTATTGGCCGAGTTGAACCGGAAATGGAAGCGGACTGTTATTATTGCGACCCACAGCTCCCTGGCAGACTCTCTGGCCACCATTAATATCAGTCTGAAAGATGGAATGATATCTGATGGATAGTTCTAGTTTGTCACATAATCATAGCAAAATATTTAATCGGATTTCAAAAGGATGTAATTTTAGTCAATTTACAGATATCGTTGATTGGTTGATTAGTTGATTGGTTAAGTGGTTGCAAATATGGATTTATCCCATATTTGCAAAATAATTGGACACTTGATGTTTCAATAATCCTAACATACTGAATTGATGATCATAATTTACCTAATCAACCAGTCAACCAATAAACTATTCAACGAGGTCTGGAATTATACCGTTATCGTTTTTATGTATGAACCATATCCTTGGTAAAGGTGGGACTTCCTGAAAATCAAGTTTGATTTGTTTTTCTCCCTCAAATTGCTCAATCACTGGGGCTAACGGTGCAACCTCCTGACAGTTCGGGTAATCGCCAGCCATAGATCCTTAAAAATTATTTTTGTGCTTTTTGTGGCAAGAAAGTTTCAATACCTACTGCCGAACTGACTCATTGCATTGGAATAATGGAATGATGGAATCGTGGCCCGCCCTGGCGCGACTTGTATGGCTGCTAGCAGCGGCTTCACTCTTCAGCGCAAATGAAGGTATTGTCGCACACATTCTTGCAAAGTCGGTCTGGGCCGGGGATGAATGGATTTTTCTTGATTCGATCGGATCTCAATTTAAAAATAGACCTATTCCGATTTTTAGCCCAATATTCCAGTATTCCAATGTTCCAACATTCCAAGAAGCTTCATGCAAATTCTTAATAGATCGGGGGCATTGAAAACCTGTTTGGTTCCGGCTCGGCCAGGTTAGGCTTACCCTAAAGAATCCACCATAGGGGCATTTCCCAGACTAATGCCCCGCTGTCGGGACAATAGAACCTGTGGTAGTGCTAATAACTATAATTATTAGGAAAGGAGTGTCGCATGACGCAACAAAAACACATTCCACTCGGAGTCGGCTTTTATCCTGACTGGTGGTTTGCAAACTATGGAATTTCTTTTGGGAGAGAATATTTTTATTCGCCTGAATACCGTGTCGATGCTCAGGCTAAAATGCAAAAAGCCCTCTACGAGCGGAATGCCG
>CALZJV010000469.1 GCA_945787595.1 uncultured Desulfobacterales bacterium
TCATGTCACCGACTTCAACCAGCACCTGGACGATTGTTCCCGATTCGACATTCTCACTGATTTCCGGAATTTTGACTTCCTCTATCATACCGACTCCTTAAAGGCACTAATTAAATGTATAGAAATTTCTACAATTTATTGAAATCAAAGTATTTTTTACGGTGATTGTCTTGATGAGCCGTATGGAATGATAGAATATTGGAATGATGGAATATTGGGTATGAAAAGCGGAAAAAGATCTATTCTACAAAAAATGTAGTGTCTACATTTTATGATGATGCCCGTCAGACATCCATTATCTGCTTTCACCTCAAAAAATATGACAATATTACGAGAAAATCAAAACAATTATGTTCGTTTTGTTTCTCTAAACCCATCTTTCCAATATCCCAGAACCCATGATTCCAATATTCCATACTTCCAGCATTCCAATTGGGGCGAAGCCCCTAACTTGACAAGGGGTTTGTTTTTTCCGTGTCAATATCAAGCTGTTTGCGAGCTTTTTTTACCAGCGACATTTTTACCCGCTTCTCACGCGCCAGGGCGCCAAGGGCCGCATAGGCAATATGGCGGGCGTCCACCTCGAAGAAATCACGCAGGCAATCGCGTGTGTCGCTGCGGCCATAACCGTCGGTGCCGAGCAAAATCGTCGTTCCGGGCAGCCATTTGGCAATCGAGCCCGGCAGGGCTTTAAGATAATCCGAAGCCGTGATGAAAACGCCTTTTTCGTTGACGAGCTGCTGCTGGAGATATGACAATTTCGGTTCCCGGTCCGGATGCAGAAAATTCCACCGTTCGGTGTCGGTGGCGTCCCAGTAAAGGTTCTTGTAGCTGGTGACACTCCAGACATCCGCGGCCACACCATAATCGTTTTCCAAAAGCGCCTGGGCCTTGAGCGCCTCATTTAAAATGCTCCCGCTGCCGAACAAGTGGGCCTTGATTTTGGCCCTTTTATTTTCGGCGGCCCGGAACTTATACATACCTTTGAGGATGCCCTCCTCGACGTTTTGCGGCATGGCGGGCATTTTGTAGATTTCGTTCATGATAGTCAGGTAGTAGACGATGTTTTCGCCTTCTTCCAGCATGCGGCGCATACCCTCGCGTACGATGACCGCCACTTCGTAGGCAAACGCGGGGTCGTAGGCCAGCACCGAAGGGTTGCCGTAGGCGAGGATATGCGTATGGCCGTCCTGATGCTGCAGACCTTCGCCGGCCAGGGTCGTGCGCCCGGCGGTGGCGCCCAGCAAAAAACCGCGTGTCTGGGCGTCGCCGGAAGCCCAGATCAGATCGCCGATTCGCTGAAAGCCGAACATCGAGTAGAAAAAGAAAAACGGAACCATGTTGATGCCGAAGGTCGAGTAGGCCGTGCCGGCCGCGATGAATGACGACATCGATCCGGCTTCGGTGATGCCCTCTTCGAGAATTTGTCCGTCCTTGACCTCCTTGTAGTACAACAGACTTTCCTTATCGACCGGTTCGTAGTTTTGCCCAACATGCGAGTAGATCCCGATTTTGCGAAACAGGGACTCCATGCCGAACGTGCGGGCCTCGTCCGGCACGATGGGCACGATGTACTTGCCGATCTTTTTATCGTTTAAAAGTTTGCCCAGCAGATGTACCATCACCATCGTGGTGGCCACCTCCCGATCGGCGGTGCCCTCGAAAAATTCCGCGTACATTTCCCTGCCGGGGGGGCGAAAGACCGGCACCGACTCAAAGCGTGCAGGCAGCTGTCCGCCAAGTTCGCGGCGTCGCTCCTGGAGGTACTTCATTTCCTCGCTGTCGGGCGCCGGACGGTAAAAGGGCATCTCATTGATGGCCGAGTCCGGTATGGGAATTCCAAACCGGCTGCGAAAATGCCGCAATTCCTGCTCGTTGAGGGCCTTTTGCTGATGGGTGACGTTGCGACCCTCACCGGCTTCGCCGAGGCCGTAGCCCTTGATGGTTTTGGCCAGGATGACCGTCGCAGCGCCCTTATGCTCCACGGCTGCCTTGTAGGCCGCGTAAACCTTCTGCGGATCGTGACCGCCGCGCCGCAGTTTCTGCAGCTGCTCATCGGTGTAGGAGCGAACCATCTGGGTCAATTCAGGGTATTTACTGAAAAAATCCTTGCGAATGTAATCACCGCCGGCGACCGAATACTTCTGGTACTGACCGTCGGGGACCTCTTCCATGCGCTTGACCAGCAGCCCGTGTTCGTCCTGGGCCAGCAGCGGATCCCAATCGTGACCCCAGATAACCTTGATGACATTCCAGCCGGCGCCGCGGAAGGCTGCTTCGAGCTCCTGAATAATTTTACCATTGCCGCGCACCGGTCCGTCGAGGCGCTGCAGATTGCAGTTGATAACAAAGATCAGATTGTCGAGTTGTTCGCGGGCCGCAAGCGTGATGGCGCCCAGGGATTCGGGTTCATCCAACTCCCCGTCACCGAGAAAGGCCCAGACTTTCTGGTCGTAGGGTTTCGCCAGATTGCGATCTTCCAGGTAGCGGTTGAACCGTGCCTGATAAATCGCCATGATCGGCGACAGTCCCATCGAAACCGTCGGAAATTGCCAGAAATCCGGCATCAGATACGGGTGGGGGTAAGATGACAACCCTGGCTCTTTTTGCAGCTCGCGCCGAAAATTTTCCAGATGCTTTTCTATGATGCGGCCTTCCAAAAACGCGCGGGCATAGATGCCGGGAGCCGCATGTCCCTGAAAGTAAACAATATCTCCGGGGTGCTTGGCCGTCTTGGCCCGAAAAAAATGATTAAAACCGATTTCGTACAAGGTCGCACAGGAGGCATAGGTGGAGATATGCCCGCCGATGCCGGAATGTTGGCGATTTGCCCGCACAACCATGGCCATGGCATTCCAGCGAATGATGCTCTTTATGCGACGCTCGATTTCACGGCTGCCCGGAAACACCGGCTGGCGTTCAACGGGAATGGTGTTGATATAAGGGGTATTGGCAGTGTAGTGGAATTGGACACCGCGCTGTTGGGCCTGCGCCTGGAGGCGGCGCAGCAGCTGCCGAACGCGGTCCGGACCCTGATTCTCATACACATAGTCGAGTGATTCGAGCCATTCCCTGTTTTCAAGTTCGATTTCTTTGGCTATCTCGTCTGGACGTTTGTCATTTGGGGGCATATATTTGTCTCTCTGCAGTTGAATTCTTTCCATCCGAAATGGGGCGCATACAGGCCGGACAAACCTTTCCTTGGAAGCAAATTCGACCCCATCATTAGTAAAGGAGTATAACACTTGAACGGCATATGTAAGTGGCGGAAAATTGCGGGGCGCCTAAGAATTTCCGCTTTGCCTAATTTAAGAGTTAATTTATAGATTCGAAGATTGATTGTCAACTGCTTTCATCTGAAAGACCGGTGCGGTCGATTGTCGGGAAAAGCGGAGGAAAAACTGTCTTAGTCTGTTAGAAAGATATCCGCTCGACGGTTATCTCAATTCATCACATGCTAAAACGCACCAGGATATTCTATTCTCAGTAGTCTTGCCATATGGCTTTATAGGCAAATTAATTCTATGTTATCAAATCCAAAGATCGGACCCCTTTATTTGGTCGATCACATCGGATCGAATCTGAAAGGCGGCCGCGCCCTGGATTACAGCAAAGCCGACCAGACAATATAAAAGGGCCAGACGCGCCGGCTGAAAGATCTTTTTCCCGTGGCGAGCTGTTGCCTGAAAAAGATTGTGGGTCAACGACTCGCGTAAGAGGCTGACAAGCAGGGAACCGATGGCCCAGAGAATCATTAATTTCCCGGTTAGCCCAAACTATGCGGCCCGATAAAGGATGCCAGGCCAATTTTAGAATAAGACAGCGATCGCAAAAAGAATCAGGCTGAGGCCGGGACACAATATTTTGCGCAACATAGAATCCATTCTGAATATGGTCCGTATTATGCGTCGATATCGCTCATTAATGTAACACCTCACTGGTTTTATGATTCCCGTTTTTCATCCGGAGTTAGCAGTCGCCTTGGTTTATTCAACTTTGTAGGTCATAGTAATCATCCAGGAAGCATAATCCGGATAGGATTTTTTAAGTACCTGGACCACTTTTTCTTTGAACGTCTCTTCGATGATTTTTATTTGTCCCGGCCAAAGCTTGAACTTGATACGCAGATAACGCCATTGACCATCCTTGACATCCTTGATCCCGAATATTTCCGGTGTGGCCAGAATGATAGATCTGTGTTGGTTGTGCATGCCCTTGCCAATTGCCTGAATCGCTTGGGACATCTCCTTTTCATCGATCTCCTGCGGCAATTGTATGTCGACGTAAGCACGGATGCAGCCGCCGCGAAACTGGCTAATGGTAGCAATATTTCTGTTGGGGATTAAAATCCGCTGACCGTGCAAGTTAATCAGCACGGTGAATCTAAGTCCGATGCTGTCGACCTTGCCGATTTCATCGCCCAGTTTAACCATTTCCCCGATAGTTAGTGCATCCGAAAAAATCAGCGTGAGACCGATCACCAGATCCTGCACAAATCCTTGCAGACCAAAACCAACAGCCAATCCGATGACCGTTGCGCTGGCAAAATAAGTCGTCAGTGAAATTTTAAATTCGCGCAGAATCATACCGACGGTCACGAAATAAATGGTAAACGTCACAGCACTGACCAAGATGGTAATGATGGTGGCAAGCTTGGGATATCTCCGAGTCAGGATCTCTTCTGATGTTTCCTTACTGTCCACCTTCATCGTCAACAGATATTGGCTGAACCGGCGGATGGCCTTGACGGTAAAATTTGTGGCCACAGCCAAAACGATTACGAGAAGAATTCTCAAAATCGGGTTCATCTCGGTTAAGATATCTAACAGTTTCATTTTTTATTACCAATTCAATCGATTCAACGAATAAATTTGAAAGGTTGGGATTTGAGTGGTTCAATGCCGCATATTTCTATTATTTATTCCTCTAGTATAACCGGTCGGTTCTGCCTGCAGTTGATGCTGACTGCCAACAGCCACAGGTAGGATATCTCAGTATTATCGAGCATGCTATCCTAGCGAATCAGTCATAACCACTTCTTTTTTCTGAAAAATATCAACATTACAGCTACGACGGCAAGCATTGCGCCCCAAAAAAAGAAGTAGCTGTATTTAAATTTGAGTTCGGGTAAATACTCGAAATTGGTGCCATAAATGCCGGCAATAAATGTGAGCGGGATAAATA
>CALZJV010000470.1 GCA_945787595.1 uncultured Desulfobacterales bacterium
CATCGTTCTGTATTCTTCGCCACCCACGATACCGGCAAATTTTAAAAACAGCTGGTTGTTCTGCCGGTTGGCGGCATCTCTGACCGAAGCACTCCGCACAACGCCGACCAGCTCCCCATCATCATTGACGACCGGCACACCCAGAAAGGAATATTGTCGAAAAAAGTCTTTTAGATCTCGCAATGACATGTTGACATTTACATGCAGGGGCTCTTTGATCATAATCTCACTGATGGTCTTGCTTCGCGGAGCCATCAGAAGATCACGCAAACGCAGAACGCCGATTAGCCGGCCTGAGTTGGACACCACATATGCGTACTGGATATCGTAATCCGAGTATGCTTCGCCCTGGGCACGGAGATCATCCAATACATCTTTGACCAGCATATCTTCGCTGTAGGACAGATATTCGGTAATCATCAATGCGCCGGCGGAATCTTCCGTATAGCTCATTAACTTCCGGATTTTTTCAGCCTTTTGCGGTTTGATCTCGTCCAAAATATTCTCTGCGTCATTGTCGCCAATCGTCCGGAGAAAATGGGTCTGCTGATCCCGGGACATCTCCTTCACAATCGACACTGCCTGGGGAGTAGGAAGTTGGGTGACCAGGTTTCCCGTGCCCAGACCGGATATTTTCGAAATAAGATGGGCGGATTCCTCCGGCCCTAGTATTTCAAGCAGGCGAATTTGGTCGGATTTAGTAATGCTGGAGATCATACGGGTGATTTCAACCGGTGACGATTGATCGAAAACAGTCTTGATTTGAGCTGTGTCGTTGGACTGAATCAATTCCCCTAAAAGTAGTGGTTGCGGTTCAACTTTCGCTTGATTTTCAGACATGTTTAACCTCAGCTTATGGGATATGAAATATTGGTGAGTACCTGATAGACTCCATTTTCACTCCCTTTTAAAGATACGGTTTGAAAAACGCTCTGACCTTAGCGGCAATCTGCCTTTTGGTCATCTTGTCTGCCGATTCAATCTTTTTAATTATATTTGCGAATCTCTTTGATTTTTCGATTTCTTTTTTTAATTCAATCTTGGCCTCGCCGGGGCCGAATATCAGGATTCTGTCGGCATCACTGATTCGGATCAGAATTTCCTTAAAATATTCCCGAATCTGAAGCTTGAAACGATCTTCCTGCTTGCTGTCCACGGAAATATCTTGCGGCCCATAAGGTGTCTTGCGGGTACGCGACCCACCGGATAATCGGACCCGGCGTTCAATATTGGATTCGATGCGCTCGATCATTTCCTGATTTACATCAGCAATAGGTTGATTTTTTGCTAAAGAAACGACACACGCTTCTCTATGATCTAGCCATATACCAACATACTTTTCCATGATTCCTCCAGAGGTTTCCAACTTAGCGTTAAGTAATATTGAGCTCATGTAAGGATCAATTAGGCATTGGCATGCCAAATCAGTCCAAACCAACCACCCTATTTTCGCTTGAATACGGATCGCCAGCCGGTAAATTGAAAAGATGAGGGTCGTATGGCTTTGCGGACATCCCGTGCCATTTCGGTAACGTAAAAGGCGTCGGGATCTTCTTCCTTGACAACAACGAGCATTTTTTTCAAATTGCGTCGCCGGCAGGCAATGTACAGTTCGTCCACGGGTCCGCGCATCCCCTCGCCCCGGAAGATCGTGACCGGTTGTCCCATATTTCGAATACGCACGGCTAATTGTTTTCCGGCGGTTCGAGTAAAAACTTTCAGTACGATGATACCAAGAGCGATTTTGCGTTCAACCGCGATTCCCACGACATTTCCAGTCGCATATCCAAAGGCATAAAATAATGCTAGAATCGGCTGATCCTTTATTTTATGGATCACCGTGCTGACCACCGTGATCCAGATTAGAAGCTCGAAAATGGCCAAAGAAAAGGCCAGAACACTTCTACCCTGCACGGTAACGATCGTCCGGACGGTGCCGATGGAAACATCACCGATGCGAGCAAGGAAAATCAAAAAGCCGATGAGAAGCGTATTAACATCCACTATTGGGTCCCTTATTGAATGGATGGTGAACTCTTTTTTTCGTTAGATCAGATGCCTGCATACTATTTCATCTTGCCTCCATATCTTTGACTCAGATAATGAAATTAGTTTATTATGGAGATACCGGCGTTTCAAAACGGCGGAATAGAAGTGATCAGCCGGAAATCCTCACTTGTTCGGCTATATTCGGGCATTTGAAAATCAGAGTTCTTACCATAAATTAGCTACTCATGTTGGCGAATTCCGGCCTCCAGTTCCTCAATGCGATCCAATTTTCTGTAATTCGAACATATCCTTCGGCCCGCAGGCCAATTAGAAAAATTCAAAATTAATGCCGGGGTGTAGGTGGTCCTACAATCCCGGCATTGGTAAATGCAGCGGATGCACTTCCGCTCAAAAGAAAAACCAGCTCCAAAAAAACTTTATCCCGCTTTAATCGTGATCTGGCGCGGCATGGCTTTTTCAAGCTTTGGCAGGGTAAGCCTTAGAACACCGTCGTTCAGGGCGGCATCTATCTTACTTTGGTCGATCACCTCCGCCAGGGTAAATTGCCGGTAGTACCTGCCGACTTGATATTCAATCAGAATGTCTTCTTCTTCAGGGCGATTGAGTGTTTTCACTTCCCCGGTAAGAGTTAAGGTATCGTCACGCAGGTCGATGGTTAAATCCGGTGCTTTGACGCCCGGAATATCCGCCAGCATAATGATCTCCCTATCGGTTTCGAAAATATCCACGTTGGGTGTGAACACCGATCCCGGTTTTATCTGTTCTGCTGATGTGGGGACCGCCACTTTTTCTTTGACCTGAAGTTCTTTTGTTTCAGCCATAATTTTCACCTCCCTTGATAAAATGAGTCCTTTACAAATTCTATTTTACTGCAATCTGCTTTGGTTTGGCCGCTTCGGCTTTGGGTATGTTAATACTTAAAATCCCGTCGACATAACCGGCCTCGATTCTGCCGATCTGAATATCACTTGGCAGAGCAACAACGCGGCTAAATTTACCGTCTTCGCGCTCACGCCGGTGATACCTTACATTTTCACCCTCTGATGCTATTTTCCGTTCACCGGAAATGGTTAGATTTCTGCCGGTCGCGGAAATGCTTATTTCTTCGCTTTTCATACCGGGAATTTCGCCACGGATGTAGAAATGATCGTGGTCCTCGGTGACATTGACCAGGGGAAAAACACCGGCATGGGTCGGCCAGTAGGCCTGACCGGCACCCTGACCGAAAAGACGGTCCATGTCCCGCCGCATTCGTTCCAGGTCGTCAAAAGCACTTCTCCAGCCATAATTTGGAAAGTCAAACATTCGCTTAATTATCATTTCGGATCCCTCCTTTGTTATGTTTTGATGTTCATCTCCAACTCATTAATAATTATCACTGTTATCCTTCCTGGCCGGTTATTCATCCTGCCGATGATACCGGCCGGGTTTAATTGTACATATTTACCGAACTTCAATTTTTTTGGCTTCGGATTCCCTGGTTTTTTTCAACACGACCTTTAGGACTCCCTTCTTATAGGATGCATCCACCTTCGACGGATCCACATCGGCGGGCAGCTGGGCGGTCCTGCTAAAATAGCCGTACGATCTCTCCATGCGGTGATAGTTTTCGTCTATGTCCTCTTCTTCCTGCTTTTTTTCGCCTTTGATGATCAACGTTCTTCCATCCAGTGAAACGTCCAGATCGTCGGCTTCAACCCCCGGGATTTCCGCTTTGACCATTATTTCCTTTTTGCTTTCACTGATATCGAGAACCGGAAACAAAGCTTTCTCTTGCAAAAATCTCGCCGGGATCATTGAACCGTGATCCCAAAAATGGTCAGCCATACTATCCAGTTCACTACCGAAACGGCTGATTTCTTTGCCGCCCCGTTTTTTCCACGGCTTTAATTCAAACATGATTTTACCTCCCTTTTCATCGCTTTAGTTTTTATGGTTTTTAGCGGCATAACTTTGCTACAGTACACTGCATCACGCGTGCCAAACCTTCAACCTTTTGTTATGATTATGAATTTAAAAATAAAAGGAGTCGTTATAAGAACACATAATTCGCAATCTGAATTCGCCATTCGTGTTTGTTTCCGTGGGCATTGGTAGGAAGGATTTTAATATCCTGAAAATATTGTTAATTGGACGACATGAACCTGCTGTTCCGATATCTTGAGAACCTGAACTCATAGTTCGGGTTTCAGTAAAAGACCGAAACTGACAAGGCAATCGAAAGAGAATTTGGAGAAAAAGTTGGGGTCTGATAACGATCTTAAACGTTGGAAGAATCAGAGATCCGGCGAATATGCTGCCAGGTGTTTTGGGGAAGAATTCAGTCTTTAAAAGCTTCTTTCTGGATGCCGTATTTGACCATCAGTTTGTTCAACTGGCGGGAACTGATGCCGGCAACTTGCGCGGCACGATTGACCCGGCCTTTGCTGCGAGTGAACAGCGCCTTGAGATACTGGCGTTCAAAGTCTTCGATGACATGCCTGCGGGCTTCTGCTAGCGGAAGGTGGTCCTGGACCGGTAACACGGCATGCGGATTACCGCATTCGAAAAGCCCGGCGGGGAAACTCTCGGGTGTCAGCACCTTTGTCGTTTCCAGAATACAGGCCCGTTCCATCACGTTTTCCAGTTCGCGGATGTTGCCGGGCCACGGGTAGTTGCTGAAAGCCTCCAGAACATGCGGATGGACAGAATGGATGTTCTTCTCATGTCTTTGCCTCAGCTTTTTCAAAAACACTTCAACAATCTTTGAAATATCCTCAGCGCGCTCCCTGAGCGGGGGTATTTCAACCGGAAACACGTTCAAACGGTAAAAAAGATCTTTTCTGAACTCGCCCCGTTCGCTCATCCCGGCAAGATCGGCGTTGGTGGCGGTAATCACCCGGGCGTCGGTATGCAAGACCTCTTCACCACCGACCCGGCTAAAGGTGTCGTCCTGCAGCACCTGCAACAGCTTGATCTGGGCCCGCGGCGTAATCGTGCCGATTTCATCCAAGAAGATAGTGCCGCCGCTGGCCAGTTCAAATTTACCCAGTTTTTTGCGCACAGCGCCTGTAAAAGCCCCTTTTTCATGCCCGAAAAGCTCGCTTTCCAGAAGCGTGTCCGGAATTGCGCCGCAGTGCACACTGATAAACGCATTATCACAGCGGTTGCTATGCAGATGGATCAT
>CALZJV010000471.1 GCA_945787595.1 uncultured Desulfobacterales bacterium
ATCCACTGCCCGTTCCACCGCCACGGCGAAGTCGGCGACGTTTAGATGGATGATGGAACGGTCATAAGCGTTCACAGGTTCAGCCCGCCCTGGTGCGACATTTAAGATCATATTACGGTCCATGTCATGTTCCCAAATATGAAACTCAATAATTGATCAACGTAAAGTCAGGTCTGGGCCAGGGAGTTCACCGTTCTGGGTTTCCTTTATTTTGACTTGCAAACGGTTTCAGGCCGGACAGTGAAAAGATTGAACATCGAACATTGAACGTCCAACATCGAACGTTGAATATTGATGGCGCTGCGCTTTATCGATTTTAAAACAAGCGAACCCTTAACCTTCCTTTTCCATCAATCCTCTTTGAATTAGCAGATTAATCAGCCGCACCGCATTCCTGGGGGCCTGGGCGCGTACATGGTTGTTGAAAAAAATGATGCCGCTGCTTGCGTGCCGCGCCATTTTTGCGATGCGGATATCCGCCCATTGACGCAATTCATCATCCCCATAGTCATAGTCGAATTGCTTTTGCATGTTGCCCGAGCGCCAACCCTTCGCGTTGCGACCGTGAAAGCGGATATAGAAAAGCCCGGGATTGGTGACGATATCGAGTCTCGGAAACAGTCCCGGCAAATCCGGTTCATCCACCGCGACGAGGGTGGTGCGACGTCGCTCCAGTTCGGCAAAGACCCGGTCTGTGGCCCAGGATGCATGGCGAAACTCCACCGCCAGGGGCAGGCCGTCCAGTTCGTCTAAAAGGGCGGCCAGATACCGGCGGTTTTGGGGAGCACGCACAAAAGATGGCGGAAATTGCAGCAAAATGGCCGCCAGTTTCCGGGCCTGTATCAGCGGAGCGATGCCGTCGCGGTACTGAGCCGCCTGTCCCCGCCACTGGCCGGGGTCGATTTCGTGAGTCAGCGTGCGGGTCAGTTTGGCGGCAAAGCGAAAATCGACCGGTGCCTGCCGGTGCATTCTTTCGAGTGCACGCGCTTTGGGCATCTGATACCAGGTGAAATTCAGCTCGGTGATCGCAAAGTTTTGGGCGTAGAAGGGTAGCATATTGACCGATTTCGTCCCCGGCGGATAAAACCCGGCATCGGCCCACTCCGCATATGAGTAGCCGCTCGTGCCGACCCACAGCCGACAACCGATATTTGTTGATGTTTTGCTGTACACGTCGATATCTGTAAGCGTTCACAGGTTCAGAGTTGTTTTGAGAGATGAACGTCGAACATCGAACGTCCAACGCTGAACATCGAATGATGATGTCGCTGCGCTCCGCAATTTAATTTCAATTGTTTATAAATATCCGATGTCAAATCTTAAATGACTATTTCTGTTTCTTCATCTTTTCCCATTCAACATTCGATGTTGGACGTTCGATGTTCGATGTTCATTTTTTTTCCAGTAACCTTCCACATTCAACAAATTCTGCCATCTGTCTTCTGTTTTACTTCCACCTTCCGAATTCTTTTCTATGCCCTATGCTCTCTGCCCTTTGCCATTATTTAATCCCCTCCGGCCCGCGCTGAATGCCGATGACCTTGCCCTGAACCAGGATCTCGCCGAAGCCGTAACGCATGGACGAGAAGTCGGTATTTTCCGGACGCAATTCGATATGGTTTTTGCGCAGGAAGAAACGTTTGACAGTGGCCTCCTCGTTGTTGATGAGCGCTACGACGATCTCACCGTTCTGGGCGTACTGCCGGGGTTCACAAATCGCCAGATCACCGTCCAGGATTCCGATATTTCTCATCGACTCGCCTTTAACTCGCAGCGCAAAGAGATTTTGGCCGCGAAAGACGGCGGCGTCCAGCACCGTGCTGCCGTCCCATTCCGTCTGGGCGTACATCGGCAGACCGGCCGTGACACGGCCGATGACCGGGACCTCCCGCCAGCGTTGCGATGCCGACGTTTCACGGGCTCGGTTTAAAAGATGGACCGTACGACTGTAGCGTCCCTCCCGTTTCAGGTAACCTTTCTCCTCCAGCGCTTTGATAATTTGAGCGATAGCGGCATGGCTTACTCCCAGCTCCGCGGCCGCCTGACGCAGGCTGGGAACCTGTCCGCTGGTTGTGATTTCATGCTGCAGATAATCCAAAACACGCTGTTGCTTGGTCGTTGGTGTTGGTTGCATGGAAACCTCCAGTTGATTGTGGATTTGAGAATGTGACCTAATTCCCAATATAATCGATCATAATGTAAATGTCAATGTAAAATTTAATGTAAAATTTGTGCGGGGAGTGTAAAGTTTGGATATAGATTTTATGGTCACAAGATTGATCCCTGGATCGAAAGGCGCTATGGTCCCGCAAAAAAATAACATAAATAATAAAATATGAAGAACAGAAACTTTCAGGTAATGGGGTATTACAAGGATTCGTTCGGAATCACATGAATCTGGGAGGTACCCTATATACAGGGCAATCTGGATTATTAGAAGGGCAGGGGTTAAGCTTTTTTTTCTGAAATTTTCCCAGCATTAATCGTGATGTTTCAATTAGAAAACGAAATCTTCGAGGATGAAACTATGTTTGTGGCATGCCTAACGGCTCAAGTTTAAGATGAATTGTTCCAATGTCCCGAAAGCGTGATGCCTCAATTGTTCCTTCGTAATGGATGATCGGCGGCGTGTCCGGAGTTTTGAATTTTGCTTCCAGATTGGCTTTGGTTAAGAGTTCATCGATAGTTTTGGATCCGAATGTCGGTACGTGGTGTTTGACCACTAAGTCAATGTCGCTCCAAGCAACCGAAAATTACGACTCAATTTTCGGTCTTTCGGGTTGAACGGGCTGCATCTTGGCAATTTCAACCAGGGTTTCCAGCCGGATAAGCCTTTCGTTCATATGGCGGATATCTTGATCCATACGGTTTACCTTATCGATAAGGGTGGTTACCCAGCCTCTATAACCTTTTCACTGACACCCATTATTGAGCCTCCAGCATGGCATGGGTTTCATCAAGTCGCTTTTCAACCGCATCGATTTTTTCAACAACCTCCTGAGTCGTCTTAATCATGGTTTCCGCCAAAGCCTCTAAAAGAGCTTCATCTTCCATGGATAGATCACCATCAAAAGCGTTAACCGCTTCCCTTACGACCTCGGCAAAGGAAACCTTTCTGTTGCGCGCAATCTTATCAACTTTGTCGATCATGCTTGGCGGCATAAGGATTGGCTTTCTTAGCATTGTCTCTTGCCGGGCGGATTCGCTCATTATGGACCTCCTTTGGTGTTTTTTTGTCGAGATGAAACCTTCAAACACATAATAGCACCTGTGCTGCACATGTGCAAGGGAGAAGGTGTTTTTTATTCCCGTCAGGAACGCTTACCGCATTATTCCCCGCGAATGGCCACATTTTTATGGGATCAACGACCACCTTCCTTAATGGGCCAGTTTTTGCATGGAAATTGGTCGATTGAGGCCGAAATACGGGTGTTTTGAGGCATCTTTTCTCGATTTTTCAATATGTCACCGTGACCCCAGCCCATAAATTGCCGGCCACGCTTACACCTGTTTTACCTCGCAATATTTGAGTTTGCCTTAAAATTCGCTCCCGTACTCGCTATGGACCTCTAAAAAAAGTCCCGCAATACGGCAAATGAGGGCAACCTTTAATCCCAACTATATTATAAAAGTTGGGATTAGGAGATTCAGCGCCGATCGGCGCTTTTTTTCATTGACATAATCACATCTTTCAGGAATCTACCTTGCAATCGATGAAATGTTCTTTTGATACAATCTATCGAAATTTATTGAGACCCAATTGCCTTTTCCGAACCGAGATCGTTTGATAAAGCGCAAATCACAAAGCCGAAATTTTAAAGACGTGCGACGTAAACGCACAAATCCCAATGCCTCGCGAAAGTGCGCCAAAATCTAAGTGGAACGGATCCGCGGCCTAAAAGACATCCTGCTCATCCGGCGCATGTTACAGGAAAAGCCCCGGGACTTGGCGGTGGATATCCGCAACTTAGTGGTATGCTTCTATTCACGCAACCCGAAAGCAGACTTTGGATTATCTGTAACACTTGCCGCACCGTTCCACCATTTAGCAACTGGTGCAGAAGTCTGCTCTGCGAAATCCTGCACTATGCATGATTAATGGCTATCAACCACCCCAACCAGTGTACTATGATATACGGCAAGAGGCCATGGCCGGCGGACCTTTCCGGGCTCGGAAGGCCTCCGGGAGCGTTGGACGGATTCCGATATTCAAGACAATTCCAAAACAAGAGCTAAACTTCGTATGGGATGTTTTCCGTTGCAGACTTCATATTGGGATACAAATTGCAGAAGGCGTCTCTTAAAAATCTACATTTAGGTTTTGCCCCCGCTTTGGAATGGTTTCTTAATCCCGTGATTGTCTATTCTAATGGCGGGGGAAAATTAATACGGTTTGCTCAGATTGCAGCATTGAACCTTGGCCAACACAACCGTTAAATTATAATTCTCGACAATCGTTGGGTCTTTTGTGTAATTTGACAAAATTCTGAATAAAACGTATCTACTGTGCACTTAGGTCAAAAGCTGGTCTGGTTTTTCTTAAAGTACTTAATTTTCCTTGCCTTTTCTTATATAATCAGTTTAAATATGAACCAGAGTGATTTTTGTTAAAAAGGCGTTTATAATCCACCTTTAATATTTTGTTTTGATAATATCATAATCGTAGGATTTCCTAAATCGAGTTTGACTGCATGCCTAAAGCCTTTGTCAGCTACTCGCATGAAGATGTTTTTCAGGTTGAGGAAATCGACCGTGCATTACAGGAAAATGGAGTCACCCTTTGGCGTGATCAGCAGAGCCTGTACGGCGGGCAACAGTGGCCAAAAGCTATTGGCGAGGCTATTGCCACCAATGGCTTCTTCCTGCTAATTTGGTCGAAAAATGCTGCCGAATCACACTTTGTCGAATTTGAATGGACCACGGCCATTGCCTTGCGTAAAGCGATCATACCGTGTCTGCTCGATGATACGCCCCTCCCTCCTTCATTAAGGGGCATTCACGGCATTATCGTAGAAGGTCTTCATGAAGCCTTGCCAAGGCTTCTTACCGCACTTCAAACACCCCTTTCTGAACAAGCCCCAAAGCAGCACAGTACAGAGGTCATAGACAAACTCCAGAAAATTTTAGTTACCGATCCCAAGAAAGTGGTCAGGCAGGTAAAGGCCATTTTTAACCAGGAGGGATGGAGCATACAGGGGAACGTATATCAGGCCGCAGGCGATATTTTTCTTAATATTCAACAGGTACCCGAACAGCCAGAAGCTAAATCCAGGATTGATCCTTGGGTGAAGATAGTCGGCCTGATTGCGGCCATCCTGGCCATTTCTATATCGCTATTCACCCTGTCAGATAAAGTCAAAGATATGTTTTCCCCTGAGTCTTCGACAACATTGTTGAGAGGAGTTGTCCGGGATATGAACGGTGAACCTATTATTGACGCAATTGTGAAGGTCCAGGAAGTTCCAGGTGAATCAACCACGACCACGAGAGATGGCGGATTTTATTTTCCAAAGGTCCCAGGCAATGTAGGAGACAGAGTGAGGGTATATGTCACAAAGACGGGATACCAGAAACACAATGAGTACGTGACTCTGCCGGGTCCGGTTGCTATTTTATTGGAGAAATAAATGAACCACGTCCTTTTGAATTTAATCCTGTTTTTTTCCTTGATTACGCCGGCACAAGCACAGATCGTTTTAAATGGGACCCTGGAAGAAGATTCGGGTAATACGGTTCCCAATATTAGGATCAACGTTGCCGGTGGGCCTGCGGACATTACCGATTCGAAAGGGCAATTCAGCATCCGTCTCTCCCGGGATTTTATCGAGGGGGAGCGGGTTATCATTGTTGTATTCAAGAAAAACTGGATGATCAACAACCCCCTTGATGGCGAATGGAACCTGCCAAATCTCAAGTACCAGAACGTTCATACCACGAGGATCATCATCGTACCCAAAGGCTCCAAGAAGCTGTGGACCCATGAAAGGATTGAAAAACACATTGCCCTTTTATCTGATGAGCTGGCGAAGTTAAAGAAGGAAGGGGATAAACCTCAGCCGATAGATTTTACCAATTATCTCAGCCAGTGGGCTACGAAATATGGATTCACATCAGACGAAGTGAAGGAAGAATTTGATCGGTGGGCGAAACAGGCGGAAGGGTCGGAGGACAAGCGAACCCGTGCTCTGAGTGAATTTTATCGAAAAAACTACGCATTAGCCTCCAGATATTTCGATGAAGCAGCACTCGATGACGAAACCGAGCTAAACAGACTACAAGAAAAAGTTAGACTTAAGAGGTTGAGCGCTTATAAAAACTGGAAAGATTCTGGAAACTCTCTAAACACTCTCTACAAGTTTGAAGATGCCTTAGAAAGATATCAAAATGCACAAAAAAAACTCTCCAATAAAAAAGACTTTCCTAAAGAATGGGCTGAGATAGGGGTACTTGTCGGAAATGCTAAATTAGAGATTGGCATCAGAACCGAGGGCGAAAAAGGAAACCGATTTTTAGACGAGGCGAAACAGGCGTATCACCAGGCGCTGGAGGTCTATACCCGCGAGAATCTGCCACAAGCCTGGGCCATGACGCAAAACAACCTGGGCGCTACGCTTCGTGATCAGGGTATCCGTACCGGTGGTGAAGCGGGAACCCGTCTTCTGGCTCAGTCGGTGGAGGCATACCGCAAGGCCTTGGAGGTCAGGACCCGTAAGGATCTGCCGCAGAACTGGGCCGCGACGCAGAACAACCTGGGCAATGCGCTTCGTGATCAGGGTATCCGTACCGGAGGTGAAGCGGGAACCCGTCTTCTGGCTCAGTCGGTGGGGGCATACCGCAAGGCCTTGGAGGTCAGGACCCGTAAGGATCTGCCCCAGGACTGGGCCGCGACGCAAAACAACCTGGGCAGTGCGCTTGGTAATCAGGGTATCCGTACCGGAGGTGAAGCGGGAACCCGTCTTCTGGCTCAGTCGGTGGAGGCATACCGCAAGGCCTTGGAGGTCTATACCCGCGCGGATCTGCCGCAGAACTGGGCCGGGACGCAGCACAACCTGGGCAATGCGCTTCGTGATCAGGGTATCCGCACCGGAGGTGAAGCGGGAACCCGTCTTCTGGCTCAGTCGGTGGGGGCATACCGAAAGGCCTTGGAGGTCAGGACCCGTAAGGATCTGCCGCAGGACTGGGCCGCGACGCAAAACAACCTGGGCAGTGCGCTTCGTGATCAGGGTATCCGCACCGGTGGTGAAGCGGGAACCCGTCTTCTGGCGCAGTCAGTGGGGGCATACCGCAAGGCCCTGGAGGTCTATACCCGCGAGGATCTGCCGCAGGACTGGGCCATGACTCAGAACAATCTGGGAGCTGCGCTTCATAAACTTGGTGAGTGGGAGAAGAATATTGAATATCTCCAGCAGTCAAAAATAGCAATTCAATCTGCCTATTCCGTATACAAAAAAGATGGATACGCTCAATACGACAATTACTTTAAAGAGAAACTACAACAACTTGAGAAACTAATAAAGCAGCAACAGCATCAAGATCTTAAATATTAAATGAATTGGATCTCTGGCTTGAGTTCGTGTGGTAAAGCATATATCCTTATATCACTTTTTAATCTTCTTAATTTCCTTTACTAACACACAACTTATTACACATCCTTCTAAATGCCAGCCCTTCTACCGGAATGGCTTTTATTTTTTACAGGGTTGACATATCGCTACCTAAAAGGTATCTTTTGTGTAGTGATATGTTAATAAATTTTAGTATCTTATGCCTTTTGCCATGAAAAAAACTTACAAAACGCTACACAAAACAATTCCAGAGCTCTGATTGCAATAAAAGAAGAACTGAATGAACTACAATCTTTAAAAAAAATGGGTCGGACACTGTGAATGCCCAACCCATTTATTATTTCACGAAAACCGTCTATCCTAGGCGGTTAACGGGTCTATTTGAATTCATCCCGTCGGTTTTTTGCACGGCCCCATTCCGTTTCATTTGTGGCCGCCGGCATGGAATAGCCAGAGGACGCGGTTGTAATTGAGGAGAAAAATTGCTTTTTTACCTGGCAAAAGGTATCCAATACTGAGTCATTTTTTTTAACATTTTTTTATTGTCAGGATTTTGCAGAAAGCTATTTGCTGAAGTTAACAGGTCTGAATTATCTTTTCTAACCCCCCAGGCCAAATCTTCTTTCGTTAAAAGGGCAAACAGCGCCGTCAAACCCTTGTTTTCATTTTCCGAGGCTAAGTAGAGAATCATGGGGGCGTCATAGATGAACATGTCGATCTTTTTATCGATCACCGCCTTGGCGGCAGCGCTCGGATTTGAATATAATTCCTTCTTGACGCTGCTATAGCGTTCATCAACAAAATATTCACCAAATGTATTTTTAACAACTCCGATGGCTGAACTTGTCGTTAAAGAAAAAATGCCGGTACTGAAGCGAGCCGCATCTTCCCTGCGGATTAAAGCCATCTGTCCGCTTTCCAAATACCTGTTGGTGAATGCAATTCTTACTTCTCTCAAAGGGGTACGAGTCATACCGGACATGATGATATCAATTCTGTTTTCCAGCAAGGCCGGTATCTGATCTTCCCATTCAAGCTCAACGAATCGCAGGGATTTTCCTAAGTATTTTGCAAATTCTCTTGCAAAATCAGCCTCCAGACCGACGACCTTTTTTCCCTGTTTG
>CALZJV010000472.1 GCA_945787595.1 uncultured Desulfobacterales bacterium
AATGAGCTGATGATGGATAGTTGTATTCAATCACGCCTCCGGTGTTTGGTTAAAGATTTGAATTTTAATGCAGATTGGTTTTTTAGCTCAATTTTGAATTTGATTCAAGGTCGGCCGAAAGCCCCGCATCCCCTGCTTCCAACTCATGCTTAATAATATGACCGATTGATGATATGTCCAATTTAGCTGCATAATTCCTAATAGTACAGCCCCTACAGGCCTAAGCCACAAAGGCTTTAATATATTTTTTTGAACCATCGGGTCTTAGTGGCTGAATTTTTAACATAATTCGAGACTCTTTTGAAAAAATTTAACTTGACAAATCGTGTAAAAAGATTAATATTTGTTGATTTTGAACTAAAGATACCAAAATTAGGTTACAGGAGGCCGATCCCATGTACGCGGTAGTGAATTCAGGCGGAAAACAATATAAAGTCCAGCAAGGACAAATCCTAAGAGTCGAAAAAATTCCAGGAGATGTTGGCAATCCTGTAACCTTTGACCGGGTGTTGATGTTTTCGGACGGAGAAAACGTCAGCATCGGGCAGCCTGTACTGGAAGATATTGCGGTTGAAGGGCACATTGTTGAGCAGGGTAAGGCCAAAAAGATAATTGTCTTTAAATATAAACGGCGTAAACGCTATCGTCGTAAAAAGGGACATCGCCAGGATTTTACGGCCGTTTTGATTGACGGCATTGAAGCAAAAGCCCAAAAATCTTCCGAAACAAAGGACGAGTCTAAAACTGAGGCGAAGAAGCCGGCAACCAAGAAGACTGCAACGGAAAAAGAGGAACCTATAAAGGCAGCGCCCGATAAAGAGGCTTCCAAGAAGTCGAAACCTAAAGTGACCACGACCAAGAAAGCTGAAGCGAACGAAAAAGACACAGCTTAGTGGTTCGATTCGCAATTACAGCGATATTTAATTAAGGAGTCCAACTATGGCTCATAAAAAAGCAGGCGGCAGTTCTAAAAACGGCCGTGACAGCAATGGACAAAGACGAGGCGTCAAACGATTTGGCGGAGAACCGGTAAAAGCCGGCAATATACTGGTGAGGCAGCTGGGAACCAAAATCCATCCCGGTGAAAACGTTGGTATGGGCAAGGATTATACCCTGTTTGCCAAGATAGACGGCACCGTTTCCTATGAAAGAAAGGGACGTGCGAATAAAAAAGTCAGCGTTTATGCAGAGTGAAATTTTTTGATGAAGCGTTCATTTCCATTCAATCCGGAGACGGCGGCCGCGGATGTGTGAGCTTCAGGCGTGAAAAATTTATACCCCGCGGTGGTCCGGACGGCGGTGATGGGGGCAAAGGCGGTGATGTTGTTCTAACATGCACATCGCAGCGACGCACCTTATATTCATTTCGATTTAAACGCGAGTTCAAAGCTAAAAATGGAGGCCACGGCCAAGGGAGGCGGAAGACCGGTAAAAACGGTGAGGACCTTATCATCGAAATTCCGCCGGGAACCCTAATCAAAGATGCACAAACCAATGATATTCTAAAAGATATCACCCAACCCCGCGAATCGTTTATCGTTGCCAAGGGCGGCCGGGGAGGCCAGGGCAATTATCGATTTAAATCTTCCACCCACCGTGTTCCGCGGTTTGCTCAGCCCGGCGAACCCGGCCAATTTCTAAAACTCAAACTCGAGCTCAAACTTATCGCCGATGTTGGCCTCATCGGTCTGCCCAACGCCGGAAAATCCACCCTACTAGGTGCAATTTCTTCAGCAACGCCTAAAACTGCAGATTATCCTTTTACCACCCTGACCCCGAATCTCGGTGTGGTTCAGGCCGGCTGGGGAAGGCCGTTTGTGGTCGCCGATATACCTGGATTGATCGAAGGGGCCCACAACGGGGCCGGTCTAGGCATCCGGTTTTTGCGCCACATCGAACGTACCCATATTCTGGTTCACCTCATAGATACTTCGGCTATCGATCCCCAAGACCCGTTAGCGGGATATGACACGATCAACGCAGAACTGGCCGGTTACAGCCCACAGCTGGCGGAGAAACCCCAGATTCTGGTTTTAAACAAAATGGATTTACCGGGTACCGACCAGACGGCAAAAATACTTCAGGCGATGCTCAAGGATCGGGAAGTTATGTTAATTTCTTCTGTTAACCGAGAAGGCCTTGAACAGCTTATTTCAAAATTAATTGAACGACTGGATCAATTTCATGAAGATGAACAGTAAATTAAGTTTTGGACGCGCGAAACGGATCGTTGTTAAAGTGGGCAGCAACGTTCTGACCGAAGACAATGGTTTGAATTTGAAAGCCATAAGGTCCATCGCCCGCCAAATTTGTCGATTGATCGAAAGCGGACTGGAAGTGATCCTGGTGTCTTCCGGGGCCATGGCTTCGGGCGTTAAAAAAATCGGACTTGACGCCAGACCGGATGAACTCCCCAAACGCCAGGCAGTCGCCGCCATCGGACAGGCCGGCCTGATGATGGAATATGAGAAGGCATTTGGCCGCTATCACCGGAAAGTTGCTCAGATTCTTCTGACCAGCGAAGATCTCTCTAGTCGAAAACGATACTTAAACGCCCGAAACACCCTTTGTACCCTGTTGTCCTGGAAGGTAATTCCGATTATTAATGAAAACGATACGGTCTGGGTTGAAGAGATCAAACTTGGTGACAACGACAATCTTGCCGCCATGATCACCCTGATGATGGATGCGGATATGCTGATCAACCTTACGGATATAGACGGTCTTTTCACCAAGGACCCGCGGACCTGTCAGGAAGCGGAATTGATTTCCACCGTTTCAACCATCAGTAAGGAAACTGAAAAATTGGCCGGTGATATCCCCGGCGCGCTGGGAACCGGCGGTATGATCAGCAAAATTAAAGCGGCCAGAAAGGTTAATTCCGCCGGTGTGCCCATGGTGATTGCCAGAGGTGACCTGCCCAATATATTGCTCAAACTGTTTGCCGGACAAAAACATGGAACTTATTTTATCCCCAAAAAAGAGAAGCTGGCCAGTCGCAAGTGTTGGATTGGCTTTTCGTTAAAACCCAAGGGGATCATCAAGATAGATGATGGCGCCGTGAAGGCGCTTTTAACCAACGGCAAAAGTCTGCTTCCCAGTGGTATTATCGCGGTTCAGGATGATTTTGGCATCGGTGCACCGGTGGAATTTCAGAACCGACACAGTGAAACATTGGGAATCGGCCTGGTTAATTACAGCTCGACTGAAATCCAAAAAATCATGGGACTGAAATCCAGCCACATCAAACAGGTGCTGGGCCATAAATCCTATGACGAGGTTATTCACCGGGATAATCTTGCAATCACGGGAGGTCGTGATGTATAAGCGGTGGGTAAGCCGGAACCAATAAAATGACGATTGAAAATTGACGAATGACGAATGATGGAATCGCTTCACTCTGTCTTTTTATTAAACAGATTGAGTTCCAATTTTAAGTTATCGAGTAACCAGTATCAAGGTTCAAGTGTCTATCTCATGAAAACCAAAGACGTATGTCTCTAATATCGGACTATAGCTTATGGATATAAAATCAACAATTCAAGACATGGCAAAAGCGGCCAGAGAGGCATCCAAAAAACTGGTTCGAGTTTCCACAGATCAAAAAAATGAGGCGTTGTTATCCATCGCGGCAGGCCTGGCAAAAGAAGCCGCCTTCATTAAAGAGGAAAATCAAAAGGATCTTGCCAGGGCTCAAGAAATGGGCCTTTCCAGCGCCATGCTGGATCGATTGGCGATTAAAGAAACCACCATCACCTCCATGGTTAACGGGCTCAGAGACGTCGAAGGTTTGAAAGACCCTGTCGCTACTATGGGCCCGACATGGATTCGGCCCAACGGGCTTCAAATTGCCCGTATGCGAATCCCGCTGGGGGTCATCGGTATCATCTATGAATCAAGACCCAATGTGACCGTAGATGCCGCCGGATTATGCCTTAAAGCCGGCAATGCCGTCATTTTGCGTGGTGGCTCGGAAGCTTTTCATTCAAACCAGGCACTGGCGGCTATCATAGACCGGGCGCTAAACAATGCAGGGATGCCGCAAAAATCCGTCCAGGTAGTGCCGGTTCGGGATCGGGAGGCCGTCTTAATGCTTTTAAATCAGGAAGAATTTATGGATCTCATCATTCCCCGGGGAGGGGAAGGGCTCATCCGTTTTGTAGTGGAAAACTCTAAAATTCCTGTTTTGAAGCATTATAAAGGGGTTTGTCATGTTTTCGTAGACACAGATGCCGACCTGGATATGGCGCAAGACATTTCCTTTAATGCCAAGGTTCAACGTCCCGGGGTGTGCAATGCTATGGAGACACTGCTAGTGCATCAGTCGGCGGCTGAATCTTTTTTACCCCCGATGGCCAAACGATTTAGCGGGGCAGGGGTGGAGCTCAGAGGGTGTGCCAAGACATGCCGTATATTACCCGATGTTAAGAAGGCTCAAGAATCGGACTGGCCGGCTGAATATCTCGATTTGATCCTTGCCGTCAAGGTCGTTGAAGATATGGATGAAGCTATCGCACACGTGGCAACATACTCTTCCAACCATACCGATGCCATCGTGACCCGCGATTATGAGCGGGCCAGGCGATTCGTTCGCGAAGTTGATTCATCGGTGGTGTTGGTTAACGCATCAACGCGGTTTAATGACGGCGGACAACTGGGGCTGGGTGCTGAAATCGGAATCAGCACCTCCAAACTTCACGCTTTCGGTCCCATGGGAGTGGAGGAGTTGACAACCACAAAATATGTGGTGATGGGTGATGGGCAGATACGTAATTAAACGTCTCGGAAACTCTACATCTTATTGAAAGTAATATTTTTTTCTAAGGTTTTGGCCTTACTCAACCTAACCCGGACAAGCCGGAATTGAATATTGACGATTGAAGATTTGTTGTATCGCTCTCCGAGGCGTAGGCGCTAAATCCCCTACGAGCCGGAGGCTTCGCTCTGTCTTTTCAATTTAAATCGATAGCATTCCTTATTTGTAATTGATAGAGTAGATTCTGAATCTGGTTCTAATAACTAATAACGATTAACGATTAACGAATAACAGGTTTGCACGATGCGTTTCGGACTCTTCGGTGGAACTTTCAACCCGATTCATCTGGGGCATCTTCGAGCGGCGTTGGAAGTAAAAGAAGGTTTTGAACTGGAGGAAATTTTTTTAATACCGGCC
>CALZJV010000473.1 GCA_945787595.1 uncultured Desulfobacterales bacterium
TCTACCAGGCCCGGAAGCCGGATTCGCATAACAAAACAGACAGTTGTGATAACACGGTTGAAGACGGTAGGATCCAATGTCGGTCGACAGTGTGCATCCGCAACCGGCTTTGACCCGTTGGCCGGTATCTTTTTTGAGACAAAGCTGGCCGCCGAATAATTTCTGTATCAGATCACCGGGAATGCATGAGCTTCCGGTTATCGACGAGCTGCGGGGAAACGCCTCCAATAGGTCTTTCTCGCAACAGACGGATAGATGTATGTTTCCGGCGGCAAGTTCCTTTTCCATTTCCCGTACAATTTCGATTTTTTTTTCAAGTGCCGGATCAATGAATGCAAACCCGGGCCGGGTTGAGAGCCGCCTGCGGATCTTGGGGTAATGATCCATGAAACTGGTAATGCACCGCACGATACCACATTCAGCGGCCTTTTCGGCGATGCCGGAAAAATCGTGCAGATTGTCCTGCAAAGGACCCAACCCTGTTGTAAAAAAACAAAGCGGATCAAAACGCCAGTTTATCGTATCGGGGCCAAATCGTTGACACAGGTGTTCAAGCTGGTCAAGGCGCTTCCTTAGCGGCGGCACATTGGGCTCAAGGTTGGTGCAATCCGAGTTGATGGTAAAGTTGAAAAAAAGATGATAGCCCTGTTTGAGTAGCTGTTCCCCATAACTTTTGTCAAGAAACGGTCCGAAATTTTTCGACCAGAATACGATCGTATGGACCCTATCCGGCGTTGCCGGGACACAGGAAACGCGCTGGTTAAAGGGGTTTGTGACCTCAAAAGATCCCTTTCTAATTTGCCCCATGAACCAGGGCATGTAAAACGCCGGGATATCGGTTCGTCTGGATGCAGAAATAATATTCTTGTAGGGCTTATCGGCGTTCACAGGTTCAACGTTTTTTCTATTTTTTCTTAACATCCTTCAGTGTTATTACCTGCGCCTTACCGGTCGCGCTGGGCGCATTGGTTTCATCCTGTTTGTCAATCAATTGTGAAGATTTCGGTTCATCCGGGACTACCACTTTTTCCAATCGCATACGCTTACCATTCATGGTAAATTCGGTTCCGGAAATATAAACGTCCCGCAATATCCATGTAACCAGCTGGGGAGGTATTTGCAGCAAGAGTAGCTTGACATGATACCAGTCAGGTTTGGAATCCGGCAAAATACTCTCAATCCTGGCAAAGCTAAGGGGATCGTCTTCAAAGTAAATGAGTACAAGATCGTTTTCTATTGCCATAATTTTATCTTAAAAAATTCTGTTAGTTATGTTAGATTTATTTATCTTTAACATTAATCTCATTGAGATGGTTATGACGGTTTCGATCGGTTTGGTTTGGACCCTCTGAATTCATCCAATCCGCCCATCCCAACCAATTCTTTTCCCAATTCCACCTTCCGCAATCCGACCTTCCAACTTTAAATTACGGTATCATCTCCATTCTTCCGACTGATATATCATGCAGTGGAATGAGGATGTCTGCCATCTGACTAATATTTTGGATGGAATCATAAGCTTCGGTAAGATCGATATGCACCCCGGGAGCGATGGCCGGTCCGGTTTTGGGGAAATTCTTATCATTGCAGCAAAACCCTGTGATAATCGCCCGTCCACCGCTGGTATTGACAACCACGGATTGTCCGCCCACCGAGTGTCCGGGTGTAAGAATGACATCAATGCCGTCGATGATATTGGCGTCACCATCGATTTGGATAACCGTATTTTCATCCAGGACATCCGGGTAATACCGATGATCTACCGGGTGAGGATTTTGCATGAACTCGTATTCCCTTTTTTGAACATACACCTGAGCATTGGTACATAGGTAGTCGTTTTCACAATGGTCATTGTGCAGGTGGGTATGAATAATAATGTCGATATCCTCTGGTTTAAGATTTAATGTTGACAGGGCATCTTCGAATTCGCGGATCTTAAACCCACATTCTTCCTCGGCACCATCTGGCACGACAAATTGTTCTAGCCCGGTGTCTACCAGGATGTTCTTATCTCCGCCTTTTAAGAAGAACACATAAATTGGTAGATAGATCCGTTTGCCGTAGTCACGCAAATAGGTCATCACACCTTGATCCGTTTCATTAATTCCCACCACCAGCGGGTGGATTGTGTATGCTTGTGCTTGCATTGCGGTCTCCCTTGTCGTTCAGGAAGCAGAGGGCATGGTCCGGGAAGCAAGGTGTATCGCGCATGGACATAAAAATGAACAGATATGATCGACGCGAAACCCGATATTATCGGTAACCCTTAATCCTGAACATTAGGCCCGTTAATAGTTAATTGAGAAAGATATTGAATTTTTGAATTTTAATCAATAAAAACCTTAACTAAGCGGTTCTAGATTCAGAGTTCAGGGTTCAAAGGTTACAACCTATATATAACCATCTAAAACGATAAAAAGTTGAAATTAAATGCAATCTCCCCAAAATCTCATCGCACAAATTGATGGTCTTTTTCATTCGCGGTCGGTGGCGGTTGTCGGCGCACCCCGCGGTATGAAGACCGGCCGCGTATTTTTAACCGCTCTGCTGGATCAAGGTTATCGTGGAAAAATTTATCCGATAAATCCCCTGGCCAAAGAAATCGACGGCCTCAAGACATATCCGCATATCGCGGACATCCCGGGTCCGGTGGATCTGGCCATTGTGCTGGTGCCGCATCAAAAGGCCCTTGATGTGATTCGGCAATGCGTTGCGAAAGGGGTTAAAGGGGCGGTGCTGTTTACGGCCGGGTTCAAAGAAACTGGAACTAAAGAAGGCGAGGTCTTAGAGGAGGCGTTGGTTCGGGTGGCACGTTCGGGCGGGATGCGCCTGATCGGCCCCAATGGTATGGGGCTTTATTCCCCGAAAACCGGCCTCTCCTTCTTTCCCCAGGTATCAAGAGATCCCGGACCGGTGGGAATTATTTCTCACAGCGGTTCGCTGACCAATATTTTAGGCATGATTGCCGGTCAGAAAGGCCTTCGCTTCAGTAAGGTGATCAGTTCCGGCAATGAATGCGACCTGACGGCGGCGGATTTTTTAACGTACTTGGGCAATGATTCCGATACCGGCTTGATAGGCGCGTATATCGAAGGGATAAAAAAAGCGCCTTATTTTCTCGATGCCCTGCGTCAAGCGGCTTTGAAAAAACCGGTCATCATGTGGAAGGTAGGACTGACATCCGAAGGGGCAAGGGCATCAGCATCTCACACAGGAGCCATAGCAAGCGCGCCAAATGTCTGGCAAGGCGTATTGCAGCAGACAGGCGCCATTCCCGTGGTTGGATTCGAAGCGCTGGTGGATGCACTGATGGGCTTTTCCATGCTGCCTGCGAATCCGGGAAATCGCATGGCGATCATCTCCGGGCCAGGCGGTCTGGCAGTAGCGGCAGCTGAGGCCTGCGGCCGGGAAAGGATCAGACTGGCCGATCTTTTGCCCAAAACTCGAACCGGACTGGCGCGGTTGATTTCCGATTCTGGCACCAGTCTGCTGAATCCGATTGACGTCAGTCTTTCGGCGCATTTCGATCTCGATATTTTCTTTCAATCCATTCGAGTCGTGGCGGCAGATCCGGGCGTGGATACCATCATTGTCATTGGTTGCGGACTGTCGTCCGAAACCAACCAGATATACGCCGAAGGTTTAATCCGCGCCTACCGCGATTGCAAAAAACCCATCATCGCAGTAAAAATTCCCGGATTTGATCTAAAATACGCGCAACAGTTATGCCGGGGTGGAATTCCTTTCTTTGATTCCGCCGAGCGCGCCGTCCATACCTATGGGCTTGCCATGAGATATCAAAATTGGCTGAAGAAACAATTCTGAACTAAAAAAAGTCTTCATTTTTTGACAATTTGGCCGATATAATTTTATAATTTTAAAAGTCCCAGCCTTTTTAAGAATATTTAGCGGGATTCATCCATGTCACAATGATAAACGAATCAAAATATTAATCAAATTAAAAGCACAGAGGTGAACCTTATGAAACATAAATCCTTTATTTTCGATTTCTTCACCGGCCTGTTGGCGATCATCGTTCTGGTCGGCTCATCATCTGCGGGGGCTGCGCAAACCATTTCAGCAGATCTAATAACCAATCCCACAAGCGAAAAGAGCAGCCACGACGATAAAGCCGACTATTGGTTTGATAAAGGTGCCCTTTGTGCCACCTACGGAAATGATTCAGCCGCCATTAAATATTTCCAGAAAGTAATCTCCCTCGACCCACAAAGAAGCGATGCCTACTTTGAGCAGGGCGTATCCTATGGGCAGCTGGAAAATTTTCACAAAGCCATTGCTTTAATTGACAAGGCCATCGAGATAAATCCTCATAACGGGTTGTACTTCTATGGCCGCGCCAGAGTCTATTTGCTGGCCGATGAAAAAGAAAAGGCTATGCAGGATTTTAAAAAGGCTGCTGAACTGGATGATGAGGATGCCCAAAACTATTTAAATACGATCGCAAAAACTCAATAGGAGCAACCTTCCATAATTTTCGATTGATTGTCCGATCGCCCCGGCACCTCTGTTTGGGGCGATTTTTTTTGGACTATTTACCTCAAAATAACGGCCCGTGAGTTTTTGCCGTCAATTTTAATCGTAAGGGGGTTATCAAGTTTGACATGATTCAAATAGGCGGTTTTTACTGCCGCGGGCATAGACTGCAGCCACTTCCAGTCTATAAAATCACTGCTATTCTGCGAGACGGTCAAATAGCTGATGCCAAGAGACGTGATGTTGTGGAAGAAATGAGAACCTTGGGACGGATCAGCTTTAAAATTTTCAACGGTGGTTTCAATCATGGCACCCACACCCGAGATATCATTCCAGCTCACCGGTATGCCCAGCCAGCGGTCCGCTGATCCCCATCGGCCTGATTTGGAGTAAATCAAAAGACGGCCGCCGGTTATCCCCCAGACCAAGATTCACCGCAAATTCGATCTCCACCGGACACCCCATCCCTTTGCGTCCAATCTCCAAATACAAATTCGTCAAACCCCAGATGCTGGATAAAGAATCTGCGAATTTCCGAATGCGGGGTGGGTGAATTTTTATTCAAAAACACAGCGGGGATATTTTCGGCCGACTGCCGGTTAGATTCTTCAGAACTGAAGTTGAGCAGCGGTAGGTCGGGTTCTTCCCGCCGGATCATGGACAGCAGGTCAAAA
>CALZJV010000474.1 GCA_945787595.1 uncultured Desulfobacterales bacterium
CGGGCAAAATGCAGCAGCAGATCGAATTCCTTGGCGGTTAGATCGATAGCCCTGTCACTCAGGCTCACCGTGCGTCTTTGGGGGTCAATGACCAGATCTGCGGCCCGGATGAGCGACTGCGTGTCCTGCCGGCGGTCGGATTGCAGCTCGTCGATGCGCCGGAAAATGGCCTTCACCCTGGCCATCAACTCCCGGATGCTGAATGGTTTGGTGACATAATCGTCCGCGCCGATTTCAAGTCCCAGCACACGATCTAGTTCCGTCGATTTTGACGTCAGCATCAGAATAGGCGTATACGAGGGTTGGGCGCGTATACGGCGGCAGATTTCCAACCCGTCGATGCCGGGCAGCATGAGGTCAAGAATAATCAGGTCATAGGGGTTGGATGCAATTTGAGCCCAGCCGGCATTCCCATCGAACGCAAGGTCCACGTCGTAAGTGAGATCACGCAGGTGAAGCTCCAGCAGCCGAGCAAGGTCTTTGTTATCTTCAACAACCAGGATTTTTCGCGACATGGGTTCCACCTTTGCAGGTGCCTAAAGTTGCCTAACGGACTGTCTGCACGCATCCCAGAGCATAGGCCTAATCATTCATTCTTTTTGCCGCCAAAAGTGCAATTATAGCCATCTCTACCTGGGCTTTCCACTCCATCGCAGTAAGCCTCCACTGGTCGCATTCCTCCGGGTCGGCGTCCCGCTCAAAGGCGGAGCGTGCCTCAACTAATGATAAATGGTCATAGCACCAGGCGGCAAAAGAGTCGTCCGCCAAATAGGTGGATGGGCTTGTTTGAGCATCGGCTGCGATGCAGGTCCTTAGTTCTTCAGGTGTCGAGGCCGGCATGTTCATAGTCGATAAAAAGGATCCCGTTTAAGTGATCGATTTCGTGAGACAGCAAGGCCGCATATTCATTCGTTGCCGTCAGTTCATTTTCCCTATTGTCAAGCCCTTTATATTTGACTTTGATAAAAACGGGTCGGTTGATAATTTTCCGTTCAGTGTCGGGCAGAGACAAGCAACTTTCGTAACCGGAATAGGTTCCGCGCCTTTCAAGGACTTCAGGGTTGAGGAGCACTTTGACCTCTCCATAAATACCGCAGGCTATCAACCGCTTCGAGATCCCCACCTGGGGAGCCGCCAGCCCTCTGCTCAGAAAGGCTTTAGAAAAAAATCCGATCAGTGAATAATACCTCAAAGTGGCAATCATCTGTTGGCTCAACGATATGATTTTGTCATCAATCGCATCCACGGGACTATATATTTTACGAAGAATCGGGGCCGGAAATTCAAAAATATTTTTGATTCCGGTGTGGTACTTATAGATATTAAGAAAACCGGTGCCTGTCGCTGCCGCCAGGGCACTGAGTAATCCAAATTTCAGAAGAACTCTTCGTTTCATCAATGGACCCGCTGGTAATAAAGAGACGCAAAAGGGAAATGCCAGCTTTTACAACTTATTTTCATATCACAGCCCTCGTAAGAATGAAAGTACGGAAAAAAGGCGGCATTAAAAGACGAATCAACCTGCGTTACTGAAGATCTTTTTCTGATCTTGTTTGGTGCACAGCTCCGGTTTAGCTGTTGCAAAATAATGTACAATTGGGTAAGTCCGCTATGGATAGGAAAAATTTAAAATTCTGCCAGCGGCATAAATTTTTCAGCGGATCGGGATTCACTCCGGGCCTGTGGTGGTGGGTACGCTAGGCAAGGAAAGGTAACGCTTCTTGAAAGAAAAACAGTCTCGATGGGCAGGAATTCAAGCCTTCATCACTAATTTACTCTGGAGACTACTGTCGTGTGAGGCAAATAAGGCTAAAGGTCCACCTTTTCAAGGCACAACCAATAATCGCCGAATCTTTTCAACAGACACCCAATGCATGTTGGGATACTTTTGGGCTCCGTCATTTTTCAGGCGGCGCAGGTTTTTTACGGTTTTGGGATAGTTTTTGCGATGAATACCCTGCACCTTGCCCTTGAAGCCAAACACAAAATATACTTGGCCGTTCGCCATGCGCAAAACATTGAAATAGGGTCTGGCAGCAAAATAGCCTTTGTATTGAAGCGCATTAAATTTTGTAGCTGCTTTCTCAAAATTCTCAATTTTTTCGCGGTTGCCTATCTTGGCTATATCCACCACCAGGATCTCATATGGGTTTGCATACAAGACCGGAGTGAAAAATAAGATGCACAAACTGACAATCGATGGAATCTTCATACGCCTAACCCGGGCAGGCCGGGGAAAATCGAATATTGGATATGGTCGATTAAACATTGCAGCTATTCTATCATTTTATCCCAACGTTGAAAACCCGGACCTTAAAGCCTAAGGGCCGCGTTATTTATGAACCAAAATATGTCCCAGGTGTTACTATTTATTATCTGAAAAGGAGTTGCTATCGTGCAAGAACCAGGAGGAAAATCGTACAGTAAATGCGCCGAATGCGGGCTTGAGACCCAGGAAAGGATCTGTATGACCCATGAGGGAAAGGCTTCCAAAAACTGCCCCACCCTTACTCAGAAAGAAATTTTATTGGAAGCAAACAAAGAGTATGAATCGCCCGGTACATATGAATTTGCACGCAAGGCCTCTATGCAGGAAGCCGACTGTTATGCCAACCGGGACCAGAAACCGTATGTCATGCAGCCTACCAAGACCCGTATCGTCGAGATATATGAGTTTGCCGAAAAAATGAACTTCGAGCGGTTGGGTTTGGCCTTTTGCATCGGCCTGGCTAAAGAGGCCGGAATGGTGGAACAGATTCTCAGGGATCGCGGCTTTGAAGTGGTTTCCGTGCTCTGTAAGGCCGGCCGAACCCCCAAAGAGATGATCGGACTCAGCGATGATGACAAAATATACAAGGGCACGGACGAGGCTATGTGCAATCCAATTTTCCAGGCCAAGCTGCTGAACCGGTCAAAAACTGAGCTTAACATTTTACTGGGCTTGTGTGTGGGCCATGACTCCCTGTTTTTTAAGCACGCAGAAGCCCCGACCACCGTTCTGGCGGTAAAAGATCGTGTCACAGGCCATAATCCCCTCGCGGCAATATACCTTTCAGATTCCTATTACCGCAAGATCAAGCATCCGTAAAGCGGGATAACATCCAATAGCTATTCTTTGCCATGTTGTTATGCAATATTGGGGCAAACGTTGTCCTACACGCATCCCCCATCTAACCTAGTAGAAAAACCAGACTCTCTCCCGACTCGCCTTCTCGGGACAAGGGTGACAATTCAATAGGCTTTTTGAAAAAGGGCCACCTTTCTGCAATCTTCTGTGTGGATGCCAGAATCGGCAGCATCTAATCCGCGATTTTCAGCCATAATAAAATCCCTTAAGACCTCAGAATAATAGCCGATAGAAATAATGGTCAAAAATATACGACGGCTCTGTGAGAAATAGCTGGAGAGCGTCTCATCAATAGTTTTATTTAACTTTATTTTCAATAGCTTACATATTTAGCTATGGTTTAGAATATATTTTTTTACTTATCGCCCAACCCGGAATTGAAAATTGTCGATTGAATATTCATTCATTACAAAAAATTCCGCTAAGGGCCTAAGCTTTGAATAGGAAAAGGATGGAAGAAGTCTTACAAACCTGGCTGTTTCATCAGTGCCGGATGCTGCCCGGATCGATACATGCTGTATTGTTGACCGGTCCACTCGACGAGGGGCCGTATAACCGGGCCCTGTTCTGGCCGGACAAAAGACGTGATCACGCCGTACTGTCCGGCGTTGCCAAGGCGGCATTGCGCAACAAACAGGCGGTGATAAAAACCCGCAATAATGAGGTTAAAAAGACCGGCGAGCCACTGGATGCACTGGCCTGCCCGCTGTTTTTAAGCGGGCGGTTGTTCGGGGTTGTCGCCATCGAGATGACCAATCGCTCGCAGCCGATGCAACAGGCAACGGTGCAGCAAGTCCAGGCCGGGGTGAAGTGGCTCGAAACCATGATTCAGCTGCATGGTTCAACGGCTAAGGAGCAACTGATCAATCTTGTCGATCTGGTTGCCGCCGGACTGGAGCATGAAGAATTTAGAGTTGCCGCGACCGAGGTGACCAACGAACTTGCTGATCGCTTTTCCTGTCTGCGGGTGAGTCTTGGTTTTCTGCGTTACAGCCGGGTACGGGTCGAGGCTTTGTCCCATAGTTCCCGAATCGATCAGAATTCGAACATGGTTCGAGCCATTCGGGATGCCATGAGCGAATCCCTGGATCAGCGAACCACCGTAGTGTATCCGGTGGAGTCCGACGACACCGTGCTGGTCACCAGGTTTCATACCCAACTCGCAAAAGCGCAGCAAGGGGCAGCAATCTGCACGCTGCCACTGATAAAAAACGGTAAAGCGCTCGGCGCACTGCTGTTGGAACGCGTTGCGGACAAGCCCTTTACCGCGGAAACGGTAGAGCAGTGCGAGCAGATCGGGCTGCTGCTTGGGCCGGTATTGGAAGCCCGAAGGCGGGATGAGCGTCCCTTACCCTCGAAGATTCTCGATTTTGTGCAAAGCTGGTGCACCAAACTGTTCGGTCCGCGCCATCTGCCGCTTAAAGTGGGTGTTGCTCTGAGCGCAGTCATTCTGATCTGGTTGTCCCTGGCCACTGCTACCTTGCGCATCTCCAGCGATTCGGTGCTGGAAGCAGAGATCCGTCGGTCGGTCGTGGCTCCGCAGCAGGGCTATATTGCAGCAGCCCATGTGCGCGCCGGTGATCTGGTTCGAGAGGGAGATCTGCTGGCGACTTTGGATGACCAGGAGCTGCGGCTTGAACAGCGCAAGTGGCAAAGTCAGCGTGCTCAGCTGCTCAAGGAATACCGCAAGGCACTAGCGGGATCTGACCGCGCCGAAGTTGCAATTCTCAACGCCAAACGAGCTCAGTCCGAAGCGCAGCTGAGATTGGTCGAGCAACAGTTGGCGCGCGCAACTCTTGTCGCACCATTTTCCGGCCTGATTGTCAAGGGTGACTTAAACCAGGCCTTAGGCTCACCCGTCACGCGGGGCGAGGTGTTGTACGAAGTTGCTCCAACAGACGAATACAGGGTTGTGCTGAAGGTTGACGACCGGGATATCGGTCTGGTCTCACTGGGGCAACAGGGGCAATTGAAATTGTCCGGGATTCCGGACAAGTCGATCAACATCACAATCGATCGGCTGACACCCGTGTCA
>CALZJV010000475.1 GCA_945787595.1 uncultured Desulfobacterales bacterium
ACCTCCCTGAAACTGGGAAATCCGATTTATGGCAACATCATGATGATCGGAGCCCTGGCGGCCATCGGCGATCTTCCCATGGAGCGAGAGGATTTCAGGGCCGTCATTTCAAAAACCATGGCCTCAGAGAAAACAGGAGCAAACCTTTCCGCCTACGATGCTGGCGCCCAAATGATAGCTAGTTTCCATCCATAAATCGGTTAAAATCAGTTTGGGTACTTTATGTTGTTTCCAATCCATAAATGCGGATTTTTGTCCAAGATCAAGGAAATCAAGCGTTTGTGCGGAGACGTAGCTGGCTACGTCGCACAAACAAATGCGCCGATTGACGCCGAGATTGGGCAAAAAGACCATTTATGGATGGAAACTATCTAATCCGGCGTTTATCGAGGCGATTGCATATATTCTTCATAGATTTTTAAATCCCCCGGTGAAAAAAGCATGAATATCACTTTTTCAATGGTTGGGTTGTTTTTAAGAAAGCCGCAGGCGGTGTTTATGGCGATTTTACAGGCTTCTTCGATGGGATATCCGTAAACCCCGCAGCTAATTGCCGGAAAGGCGATGGAATGAACATTATTTTCAGCGGCAAGCTTCAGGCTGTTTTGGTAACATCCGGTCAGAAGTGTTTTATCCCGTGGCTTTCCGCTGTAAATCGGTCCGACCGTATGAATGACATAACGGGCTGCAAGATTGTATCCTTTGGTAATTCTGGCTTCGCCGGTCGGACATCCACCCAGCGTCCGGCACTCTTTTACGAGAGCGGGGCCGGCGGCTCGATGAATGGCACCGTCGACACCCCCGCCACCTAAAAGGGATGAGTTGGCTGCATTGACAATGGCATCCACAGCGAGTTTGGTGATATCCCCTTGCCGGATTTCTATTTTATCAAGGATTTCTTTTTCCATGGCAACCCCCTAGAAATTGATTATTGACGATTGACGATTGACGATTTGAGGAAGTCGCTTCGCTCCGTCAATTTTAAAATAAAAAGAATTCCTCTCCAAGGCGCAGGATCTGCGAGCCGGGGAAGATTGAAGATTGGCGGTATTCTATCATTTTATATTCACGTTTTCGATTGTGAATGCAATAGTTCCCACGGCGTATTATCTGTCAATTCGAGGTAATATACTGCTGATCCATTTTGGCGATCATTATTCAATCTTCAATCGACAATATTCAATAAATTTAAAGGTCATAAAGTGTCTCATCCCTTAGCGGTGCCGGTCGTTTCTTTGCGGCTGTCCCTCCTTTTTTTTCGGGCAACAGAAACGGCTCTTCACCTTCCAAAAGATCTCCCATCTCGGCTTCAATCGCATCGGGGTCTTCGCCGGCTTCCATGCGCTTTAAAGCCTCCTGCATACCGGCGCCAAGTTCAAGCCCGGTCATGTCCGTAAGTTTTCGCATCAGATTGGCGGCCTGGCGCGGATCATCTTCGTTGATATTTTCGGCTTCACCGGACAGCATTTGCATGGCTTTTTCCATTTTGCTCTCATCAAAAGGCAGGTCATCCATATCACCATCTTCTTTGGCTTTACCGGTAAACGAAAAAGCCGACATTTGTCTTGACAGTTTCTTGGTTTTGCATTTCGGGCAATGGGGTTTTTTGGTAGTATTGATGGTTTTTGAGAAAAAGTTGAAAATCGTATTGCACTCCTCACAGTAGAATTCATAAATCGGCATAAGGTCTCCTTCCCGTCTTCATGTCGGTTCAAAATCCACAAAGTTTCGAAAGAATATTAAATTCTGATAAAATCTTTGTCAACCGATTTGCCTTTCGATTTGATATTTGGGTTTTGGTGCTTGGAATTTCCATGATATTAATTAATGAATCAATCATAGTAAATCCAAGTTGATATTTTCTTATATGATGCGACCTTGACCGGCCACTGACAATGATTGACTTGGCGACCGGCATCTGCTATGCCACCTGGGATTAAATCTTTGCGGAAAGGACATTTATATTATGGAAAGAACACTTTCGATTATTAAGCCCGATGGGGTCCAACGCGGTCTTATTGGAGATGTTGTCAAAATGCTTGAACAGAACGATCTGAAAATCGTGGCCATGAAAATGCTGCACATGAGCAAGACGCAGGCCGAAGGCTTTTATGCGGTGCACCGAGAAAGGCCCTTCTTTGAGAGCCTGACCGGCTTTATGAGTTCCGGGCCCGCAGTCGTCATGGTTCTGGAAGGGGAAAACGTAATTGCCAGATATCGGGATCTGATGGGCGCCACAAATTATAAAGAAGCTGCCGATGGTACGATTCGACAAAAGTTTGCCACCGACATCGAAAAAAATGTGGTTCATGGCTCCGATGCACCGGAAACTGCATCATTTGAAATATCATACTTTTTCAATCGCTTTGAAATTATTCGTTGATGCCCGAAAAAATTAACCTCAAAAACATATCCATCGTTCTACACCGTGCGCGGCATCCTGAGAATATCGGGGCTGCCGCCCGGGCCATACGCAACATGGGCATCGGACAGCTGATCGTCGTCGATCCCCAGAACTGTGACCTGACGAAAATCTGTCGCATGGCAACTCACTCAGCCACGGATGTGGTGGAGCAGATGGAGGTTTACGATACTTTAGCAGAGGCTCTGGCCCCTTTTAATTTCGTGGTCGGTACCACCGCCCGGTTGGGTGGTCAACGCAAGGTTGTTAGTTCACCGGCAAAACTGGGCCAAAAGCTTTTCTCCATATCACATGGAAATCGGATCGCCATCCTTTTCGGACCTGAAGATCGCGGACTCACCAACGTCGATATCCGTTTTTGTGATTTGCTGGTCAACATACCGACAGCCGAATTTTCATCGCTAAATCTGGCCCAGGCGGTCATGATCATGTGCTATGAGCTGTTTAGCTTCAGCTGCGGCAAGACCGGCGAGTTTGCTCCGCGTCTGGCCAACCGGTATGAGCTTGAGGCGATGTATGCGCAGTTAAAAGACGCACTGATTCGTATCAGCTTCATCAATCCGGATAATCCGGACTATTTTATGAACAACTTGCGCCATTTTTTTGCCCGCATGCAGCTGCGGGCTAAGGATGTGAGAATTGTCCGCGGCATCTGTCGCCAGATTATCTGGTATGGCAAGAAATGCTACCGGGATGGGCTGGAAGAAAAAATTACGAACTGTAAATAATATTGAATATGAAGTTCAGACCTCGTTGAATAGTTTACTAATCAACCAATCAACGATATTTGAAGTTTAAACTTACCTGCTATTTCCTACCTTCTTTTTTCCAACTTCCACCTTCCAAATTCCCCATTCCACACCGCTCAGCCCTGCTTTCTCCCACCTTCTCAACATCCCACCGTCACATCTTCTTTTTTCCCACTTCCGCATTCCACCTTCTAAAATCCGTTACTCTCAGTCCTCATCGCTATGTCCTACTTTCTCCCACCATCTCACCGTCTCACCTTCTTTATTCCCACTTCCGCATTCCACTTTCCGAATTCAATCTAGTCGCTATCGGTTTTCAGCACCGCCAGAAAGGCCGATTGGGGGATCATCACCTGGCCGACCATCTTCATTCTTTTTTTCCCCTTTTTTTGCTTTTCGAGCAGTTTGCGTTTGCGTGTAATGTCTCCACCATAACATTTGGCGGTGACGTCTTTTCGGAAAGCTGATACGGTTTTGCGGGCGATAATGCTGCCGCCGATGGCTCCCTGAATTGCTATTTTAAACATCTGCCGTGGAATTTCATCCCGCAGTTTTTCACAGGCTGTCCGTGCTCTTGTAACGGCATTGTCTCTATGTACTAGTTGGGATAGGGCATCTACCCGCTCCCCGTTGATGAGAATGTCCATTTTGACAAGGTCCGTCTGCCTGAAATCAATGATATCATAGTCAAAGGAACCGTATCCCTGGGTGATCGATTTGAGCCTGTCATAGAAATCATATATCACCTCCGCCAGAGGTATCTCAAAAATCATCTCGAGACGATCGCTGGTAAGATATTGATAATTTTTATTGATTCCGCGCCGTTCCAGGCAAAGCTTCATTACCGCACCCATATAGCGATCCGGCACGATAATAGCGGCCCGGATAAAAGGCTCTTTGGTGAGCTCGATGAGCGTGGGATCAGGATAAAGAGCGGGATTGTCAATGGTTGCTTCCGTGCCGTCGCTCATTAATAATTTATATCGAACCGACGGTGCGGTGAGGATGAGGGAAAGCCCGTATTCTCGTTCGAGCCTCTCCTGGACGACTTCCAGGTGCAGCAAGCCTAGAAATCCGCAGCGAAAACCGAAGCCCAGAGCAACGGACGTGTCTTTTTCATAGATCAGGGCAGCGTCGTTTAGCTTCAGCTTTTCAAGGGCGATTACCAAATCTTCGTAACCATCGGAAGCCACCGGGTAGATGGAAGAAAATACTACCGGTTTTGCTTCTTTGAAGCCGGGCATGGGTGCATCGCACGGCTCATTTTTTAATGTGATAGTGTCGCCACAGCGGGTATCGCTGACGGTTTTGATTCCGGCAATCATATACCCGACCTGTCCAGCGGATAGTTGTTTCTGTTTTATCATGTCCAGCTGGAATATCCCGACTTCCTCAACTTTGTAAGCGGCATTATTAGACATAAAGGAAATCACATCACCTTTAGAAATCCGCCCCTGAAACACGCGAAAGTGTACAACCGTTCCCCGATAGGAATCATAGTGTGAATCAAAAATCAGCGCTTTTAACGGTTTGGCAGGATCTCCGGACGGCGGGGGCAATTTTTGAACCACTGACTCCAGTACGTTTTCGATCCCAATGCCCTCTTTGGCGGAAACTAAAATAGCGTCCTCCGGATCAAGACCGAGATCGTCATGGATTTGCAATTTTACCCGATCGATATCTGCAGACGGAAGATCAATTTTATTGATCACCGGAATAATTTCCAGATCGTGTTCCATGGCGAGGTACAGGTTGGCCAGGGTTTGGGCTTCAACTCCCTGGCTGGCATCGATCACCAGCAGTGCACCTTCACAGGAGGCTAGAGAGCGGGAGACCTCGTAAGTAAAATCCACGTGTCCGGGGGTGTCGATGAGATTTATAAAGTATGATTTTCCATCCTGGGCGGTATAGGGCAGGCACACCGTCTGACTTTTAATGGTGATACCCCGTTCCCGTTCTATGTCCATCGTTATGATGTCCGTGATCTGGATCAGACGATCCGACAGGGTGGATTTGCCGTGATCAATATGTGCGATGATACTGAAATTTCGTATGTTTTGCATAAGTTCGATTATAGAAAAAAACGTGAAAACGTTATCGATTTCTCAACTAGCGGAATGTTGTTGCCGCAACGGTAAAAGAGAGTTGACACTGCTGCCGTTTCCAGCTATAGTAGTACCACTATAATTAATAAATTTAGACTTTTACCAATTTTTGCGAGTGGCTGTCAAGTCTACAGTCATTATGTATATTTCAGGTCGAGAATTTCAATGGTGCCATCCAAAGCAGAAACCCGCATCTTAATCGTCGATGACGATGTTGCGGTACGCAGTACCATGCATGAGTACATCACAACCGCCGGATATTCTTCTGAAGCGGTCGCCTGCGCGGAGGATGCCCTCGAATCATTGGCAAAGGACAATTTCCACGTCGTTATCGCGGATATCATGCTGCCTGGTATGGGTGGCCTGGAGCTTACAAAATTAATCAAAAGGGACAATGCGTCTGATGTCATCGTTATGACCGGCTACAGCGATGACTATTCCTATGAAGAGGCGATCAACGTCGGCGCCAGTGATTTTGTCATTAAACCCGTTCGGCTCGAGGAACTGCTGCTGCGGCTGAAACGGGTGCTCAAAGAGCGCGACCATACCAATGAACGGATCCGGATGATGGAGAAGCTGCAAAAGCTTGCAATCACCGATGGCCTCACCAGACTTTATAATTCAAGATCTTTTTACTCCCAGCTGGAATTGGAGGTCGACCGCTCCATCCGTTATCAGCATCCGCTCACATTGTTGCTGCTCGACATCGATCACTTCAAAGATTACAATGATAGATTCGGCCATCTTGAAGGCGATAAGGTCCTGGTTCGCTTCAGCCAGATCATTAAATCCTGTTTGAGAACCAATGACTCCGCTTACCGTTATGGTGGCGAAGAGTTTACGGTAATACTACCGGAAACTGCTGGCGAGGAAGCCAGAACTGTTGCTCAGCGAATTCGAGCTGCCTTGGAGGCCGAGCCATTTTCAACTAAGAATGGAGAAGCCGTGACAGTCACCATCAGTATCGGGGTGACCGAATACAACGCCAAAGAAGAATTGAGCACCTTTATTCAGCGGGCCGACCAGGCAATGTATTGTTCCAAGCGCAGCGGACGCAACAAGGTTTCCATGCTGTATGCGGAAGCATCCCCGGAATCGGCGAGTAAAACCTAACCCGGACGAAAAAAAATGACGATTGACTATTGAAAATTGAATATTTGTGGTTTTCGCTCCGCTCCGCCATTTTTATAATTGAAATAATTCCTTAAATTTCCAATCTTTTTTTATTCCGAGTCCGGTCTATCCAGATGAGGCTTCCACTTGCGTAATCAAAAGTTACTCTCAGATAGACTCACATGGACTTAAATTTTGATCTAATTTTTATTCCGACTTCCAAAAGGTGTCAGGACTGAGGCACTCGGGAGTTGAATCCTGAAACCTTGTATGAAACTTCATTTATTTCGACAGGATTTACAGGATTATCAGGATTTTTTTTTGGTTTAGTATATTTATCCTGTCCATCCTGTTGATCCTGTCA
>CALZJV010000476.1 GCA_945787595.1 uncultured Desulfobacterales bacterium
ACCATCAACAAAGAGAAATGGGATGCCTTATCCGACGAACTTAAGGCCGTCCTGGAACAGGCAGCCGAGTTAACCACATTCGAATCCTGGGTCCGAATCGGTCGTCTCGATATGGGTGCTATGGAAAAATTTCGCCAGAATGGCAACGAAATCATTTACCTGACGCCGGCAACACAAAAGCGGGCCCATGAACTGGGCAAAGAATGGGCCGCCAAAATTGCCGCGGACAATCCATGGTTCAAGAAAGTCATGGACTCCCAGGACAAATTCGAGTCCGAATGGGAAGAAGTCGGCAGCATCCGATACTTCCAGCGGTAGTAACCTGCCACCCGGTCGGGGTGTTTCCGGACACCCCGATCGGTTCTTGAGCTGATGCCGCTGATTTTCTATCAAATCTCGACAAACTTTTACTCGCGTAAAAAAAAGTAAAATACGGCTATTTAGGAGGCCCAAGCTATATGAAACCAGCTTATCCGTGGGAGCGGCTTCCAGCCGCGAAATTTTACCTCGCGGCTGGAAGCCGCTCCCACATCCGATATCACTAGTGCCTTCTAGTTAACCAAAAAATTAAAATTTCGGAATGGAGCGTATTTACTATTCCGTTACCCAACCGATATTGGACATATCAGCCCTGATACCAGAACCACCTTCAAGGGCGTAGACAAGTTTCGTTTGAGGCTGCGATAATGAAGATACTCAGGAAGATGATCAAAATTATCGATGCGATCAGTGAACGTACCGGACGGCTTGTCGGATGGATAGCCGCCCCCATGATCGTCGCACTGATTTATGAAGTTTTTGCTCGATATGTTTTCCACCGCCCCACTATCTGGTCCTATGAAATCACCTATATGATTTACGGTACTCATTTTTTACTAGGTGCTGCTTACACCCTGCGTGTCAAAGGCCATATCCGGATCGACCTTCTTTACATGCGGTTTCCCCTCAGGGGAAGGGCCCTGATTGATGTCATCGGATACATCGTAATATTTTTCCCGGTCATGATTATTCTGGTCATTGCCGCCTACGATATGGCGAAGGATGCATACATGATCAAAGAGGTGTCCCAGTTTACACCATGGCAACCCATCCTCTGGCCTTTTAAGGGCGTTATTTGTGTGGGGTTCAGTCTGTTGATATTGCAAGGCATTGCTGAGTTCACCCGCAGCGTCATAAGGCTGATTCGAGGTAAAGAAATATGATAGAGGCATTGGTCGGCTCTGAATATTTTGTGCTGTTGATGTTTCCAGGGGTCCTGCTGGCCATATTTATGGGGTTTCCTGTGTCATTTTCGCTGATGGGAATGTCTTTGATTTTTGGCTATTTCGGATTTGGAGATGCCGTCGGCGCCATGCTCGTTCGGCGGGTATGGGATATCGCCAACAATTACGTCCTGGCAGCTGTTCCACTTTTTGTTTTTATGGGCTCCATGCTGGAAGCCTCCGGAATCGCGTCGCGGCTTTTTGAAGCCATGATCCAGTGGACCGGCAGACTGCGCGGTGGAATGGCCATCGGCACCGTAATCATGTGTACGATTTTTGCCGCGGCCACCGGCATCATCGGCGCTTCGGAGGTCGTCATCGGCTTATTGGCCATCCCGCCGATGCTGGCCCGCAAATACAACAAAGGATTGATCTGCGGAACTATCTGCGCGGGCGGTTCCCTGGGGACCATTATCCCCCCCAGCGTGGTGATTGTCGTCTATGGTCCCGCGGCCGGATTGTCGGTGGGCAGGCTTCTGATGGCGGCCGTTTTCCCCGGTCTGATACTTTCAGCACTTTACATCAGCTACATTCTTATTCGTTGCATGATTCGCCCCAAAGACGGCCCCGGCCTCCCTAAAGAAGAGTTTGGAATGCCGTTAAAGGCCAAATTAAAACTCACGGTGACTTCCCTTTTGCCGCCGTTGTTTTTGATATTTGCGGTCATGGGAACGATTCTATTAGGCTGGGCCGCGCCGACGGAAGCCGCGGCCCTGGGTGCCTTCGGAGCGGTGATTCTAACCACCATTTACGGCCGCATGAGTATCCAAACCTTTAAATCCGCCTGCATCAATACCTTGCGCATCAGTGCCATGATCATGCTGGTGTTAACCGGTGGGACCATGTACACGGGGGTCTTCCTGGGAATGGGTGGCGGTGTGGTTACTGAGAATCTGTTGATGGCGCTCAATCTTTCTCCCTGGGCCATGGTCTTTTTGTTTCTTGGTGTATCTTTTATGGCCGGCTTCCTGCTGGATTGGATCAGTGTTCTCCTGATTTTTGTACCTATTTTCGTGCCTATTGTTATTAAGCTCGGCTTTGATCCCATCTGGTTTTCAATTCTGTTCCTGGTGGTCATTCAAACAAGTTATCTGACGCCGCCGATGGCACCGGCAATTTTTTATCTGAAAGGAATTGTGCCTCCGGAAATAAAAGTGTCGGACATGTTTTCGGGCGTTGTGCCCTATATTATTCTGCAGCTGATCGGCATCGCGGTGCTTATGCTTTTTCCGCAAATCGTTTTGTGGCTGCCCGAGATTATGATCGGCTTTAATAAATGATGATGAATCCGAAAAATCCGGATTCATTTTGAAACGCTCAATTTAGGAATAAGTTTGAGGAGGTAAGGACAATGACTCACAAAGAGATGATACTCATGGCGGCCCGGGGAGAAATGCCCGAGGTTCTTCCTTATGTCCCCCGCTTTGATCTTTGGTATAATGCGAACGCTTATGCGGATACGCTGCCCCCGGAACATAAGGGGCGAACGGCCGACGAGATCGCCAGGGCTGAAGGCTGGGCCTTGCACAAAGTGATTCCTGAGTTGCTGAAAGTGGAAACGCCTGAAGAAAATCTGCATCGCGGACTGGGACTCTATTCACTGAAAGAAAACGGCTATTGGGTCAATTTCTCCTCCAACGTTGAAATACGGGTTCACCAAGAGGGAGACACCAAACGGGTCGAGTATCATACGCCGATCGGTATGGTGAGTGTCACGGAAGTCATCACCGCAGAAATGAGAAGCGCCGGCGCTTCGATTACCTGGCTCGAAGAACGGGCCATCAAGAGCGTGGATGATTACCGGATTTTAAAATACATCTTTGAAAACATTGAAATTAAGCCGGACTATGAACGCTATCGTAAATGGCAGGATGAAGTGGCAGACGACGGCGTCGCCATCCAGATGGGCGCATTTGCCCCCTCCCCTCTCCAGCATATCCAACGTGACCTGTTGGAAGCCACGGAATTCTTCTACCATTATAATGATTTTCAGAAAGAAATGCAGGATTTGGCCGAGGGTATCGAACATGTCTATGAACAGTTGCTTCAAACGGTTGTCAAATCTTCCGCCGAAATCGTGCTTTGGGGGGCCAATTACGATGATATGATTACCTACCCGACTTATTTTAAAAAAGAAATCACTCCCTGGCTGCAAAAAGCATCGCGTACTCTGGCAGAAAACGGCAAGCTGATGCTCTCGCACACCGACGGCGAAAACCGCGGCCTCATGGATCTCATCCGGGACTGCGGCATTCATATTGCCGAGGCCGTCTGCCCTTATCCCATGATGCGGGTCAAAATTGAAGACTATTATCGGCAGTGGGGCGATAAAATTACGATTTTTGGTGGTATTCCCCAGAGCCTGCTTTCGGAAGAAACAGCATCCGAGGAAGATTTTCAAAGCTATCTGGATCATTTCTTTAAAGCGGTTGCACCCGGCCGTCGCATCATCGTGGGCGTTGCCGACACGACGCCGCCCAATGCCGTTTTTGACAGGCTCAGGCGGTTGGGAGATCGTGTGACCAAGGAAGGCCGGCTGCCCCTGGAAGCGGGTGCTTTTCGACCGCTATCGAAATCGACCTTGGATAAAGCTGTTCAAACCGTTGCACCTGAGATTTCCGAAGACGAAGATTTCAAATTGATCCGGCAAGATGTTTTTAAAGGAAACCATGCCGATATCAAAGATCATGTTCAGGAAATGTTGGACAACGGCTTTCTCCCCAAGGATATCCTGAATTACGGCATGCTTTCCACCATGGAGGTGATTGGCAGCAGATTCAAAACCGGCGAAGTGTTCATTCCGGAAGTCTTGCTCTCAGCCCGCGCAATGAACGAAGCGCTAAAGGTTTTGGAACCCTACCTGGCGAAAGAGAAAAAGGAAGCCAGTGGTAAACTCATTGTCGGAACAGTTCGCGGAGACCTGCATGATATCGGTAAAAACATGGTCGTTACCATGTTGCGGGGGGTCGGATTTGAAGTTGAGGATTTGGGAATCAATATAAAGGTGGAAGCGTTTGTAAATAAGGTTGCCGAATTAAAACCCGATATCCTGGGATTGTCTGCCCTGCTCACCACAACCATGCCCGAAATGAAAAAAATCATCAATGCGCTGACAGAAAGCGGCTTGCGAGATACAGTCAAGGTAATGGTGGGCGGTGCTCCCGTGAATCAAACCTATGCCCGCCAGATCGGAGCCGACGGCTATGCCGCTGATGCCGGGGAAAGTATTGAGATAGCCAAACAGCTGTTAAAATAATGGCATCCGGCAGCGCTCTGCGAACTTTCTTTGAGCGTGCGTTGTCAAAAAGGCTGTATGGTGGATATGATTAACATGAAATGATTATATCTACCTGAAGGGTCGGGGAGTTATAAGCGTAAACCCATGATTTTAGCGGAGTGGATGATCGCCAGCGAAATCGGATGCTGTCTGAGACCATTAGGGATCGTTATGAATGAACAGCTTGGCACTGCGGCTATTAATTGACATCCAATCTCGGTATTTCGCATAATATTCCGTTTTCATTTTGATTACTGTTCATTCATTATGATGCCTTAAGGTCGAGTTCATGCGGTTTCGCTGGTGATTATCCATGCAGCGGGTCGGCTTTGAGAAACTCCCCAACCCCTCATCTACCTAACCTTCTTTTTCGCAGTCGTTTTTTTTGGCAGGCACTATTTTCACTGTTTTAGCATTCGCTGCCTTGGCCTGGGTCTTCTTGGTTTTTTCAACCGCTTTTGTCAGCTTTTCCACTTTTTTGCTTAACGTCTTGAATTCTTTTTGCAGCGCCGCCAGTTCCTGTTTAACTGTCTTCTCCTTCCTATTTAGTTCGGTTATTTTTCTGTTCGCCGGCAATTGTTTGATTCTGTATTCCAGTTT
>CALZJV010000477.1 GCA_945787595.1 uncultured Desulfobacterales bacterium
TTTGCCGATTGAGAAGGCGGATGCCTATCTGCAGTCCTATTGCTGCTCGGTGGCGCGATCGGTAATGGAACTCGAGATGCGAGACATCTCGCACATGGTCAAAGCGTATGCGTTTACCTCACTTTGCGACACATTAATCAATCTGAGGGAAATTTATCGTCGGGTGTTCAGCAAGCCGACGCTGGAGCTTTCAATCCCCATTACACGCACCGATGTCGCGCGGCACAATTATCTTGAAAGTGTCGTTAAATCAGTCACGGCCGGATTGGAGAATATCACCGGGAATAATGTTACGCCGGAATCGTTGAGGAAAGCTGCCAAATTATACGGCCGCACGCGGGCGCTGCAACGCCGGCTTTACCGGATGCGCTCTAAAAATCCCGGCCTCGTTAAAAGTTTCGATTTTTATACGGCCATCAAAACCGGATTTTTTCTGCCCGGCGAGGTTTACAACCGCATGCTGGAAGATTTGCTGCAGAGACTGGAAGGAATGGCAGCACCTAACGGCAGCAGCCCGAAGCTGCTTATCTCCGGTATGGTTTTTGATCCGCTTGAGATTCATAAAATCATTGACGAATTGGGCGCTTGGGTCGTTGATGACGATTTTGCCAATGGTTGGAGAACTGTTTCGAAAGCGGATCTGAAAACCGAAAATTTGGTGGAAGGAATCACAGATTACCTTTTTAACCCGACACCGTGCTGCTGCCTTTACAATCCGGAAAATGACCGCCATCCCTATCTGCTCGATAGAGTCAAGGAATCCGGGGCCGACGGAGTTTTATTCTGGTACATTAAATTCTGTGAGCCGGATGCCTTCGACCGCCCCCAGCTCATGAAACATCTCAAAGATGCGAATATCCCCGTCTCTTTTATCGACCTGGAACTGACAATGACCAATTTTGATGCAATCAGGACAAGGATCAGCGCTTTTTGTGAGATCTTGGAGAAAACTTAAGAATTCGGAATGTGGAATGCGGAATGCGGAAAGACTGGAAGTCGGAAGGTGGAAGTTGGAATTCGGAATGCGGAAGGTGGAACCGAAAAATAAGCTGTTAAGCTGGTGAGTTTTTTGCTTACGAACTTTTCAACTTATGAGCTCATCAACTATTTTAATATCTGTATAAATCCGCGAAAATCCGTGTCCGATTAAAATAAAATCAGCGTTTGATGGAGAACCCTAGACATGACAAAATTCGACGCCTACCACAAAATGAAAGAACTTCTGACGAACTATTATATCGAAGCCAAAACAACGAAAGTAAAGCCCATTGCCTGGATCACCAGCGGTGCCCCGGTGGAGTTTCTTTACGCGATGGACATCCTACCGATTTATCCTGAAAATTATGCCGCCATGTGTGCTGCCAATCATCAGTCCATTGAATTGATGGAATCCGCCGAGGCCGAGGGCTTTTCCCAGGATATTTGTGCCTATGCCCGTACCGATTTTGGTGCCGACATCACCCAGGGAGGTCCGGCGGCCGGACTGCCGGCGCCTCATTTTCTTTTGTGCTCTACCAATATCTGCAAAACCGTCATTAAGTGGTATGAAGTCATCGCCCGCAAATACGACGTTCCGCTTTTCATCGTCGACACACCGTTTCTGCATGATGGTCTGACTCAGGAATTGATCGATTACACGGTCTCGCAGTTTAAAGACCTTGAACAATTTCTGTCCGATTTCACCGGCAAGCCTTTTGACCGTGACCGCTTGAGGGAAGTTCTTTTTTTAAGTCGTGAAGCCGCCGGCTATTGGCAAAAGATGCTGCAACTCGGCAAGACCATACCGTCGCCGTTTAACAGCCTGGACACCTTTATCCATTTAGGACCCATCGTGACCTTGCGCGGCACGCAGGACTGCGTGGATTATAATAAATTGCTGTATGAAGAGGTTGCCGAGCGGGCCGCGAAAAAAATTGGGTCGCTTCCCACAGAGCAATACCGGGTTCTTTGGGACAACCTGCCGGTCTGGTTTAAGATGCGGCGTTTGGAGACATTTTTCGAAGAACAAAAATGCACGCTGGTCGTAACCACCTATGCCAACAGCTGGGGCCAGTACAGCAACTATCCTGTGGAGCCGGATGCCGAGCCCTATGAGGCCGTTGCCAAAAGCTATTTAAACGTCTATATCAACACGGGCTTTGAAGATCGGATTAACTACCTGGCGGGTTTAATCGATGAGTTTTCGCTAACCGGCTTTATCATGCATTCCAACCGCTCCTGTAAACCCTATTCCGTGGGCATGTACCGCATGCAGGCGGAATTGACAGAGATATCCGGAAAACCGGGAGTGGTCATCGAAGCCGATCAAAATGATCCCAGAGCCTATGCCGATGCCCAGGTGGAGACGCGGCTTGAGGCGTTTATTGAGTCGATGGTGCCGATTTAGTGAGAAGCTGGGAGGCTATGAGGCTGGGAAGCTGGGAGATTGTGAGGCTGGGAAGCTGTCCTACGGAACTGAAGGTTTCAGCCCGCCCTGGTGCGACTTGACGGATTTTTACTGTTCACTGTAGTAGATCTCAATAATGTCTTATTTTCCAGATTTATATAAAATTAGGTCTGGGCCAGGGGTTTCAGTGTTCAGGTTTCAGCGAAGCGGCCAGTTTGATCGAAGAAGGGAGATCGACCTGCGAAGTCTCATACGAGCCCAGCCGCCGGCCTGAAAAGCGGCCGGTCTAATCGAAGAAGAAAACTTAACGGCATAAACATACAATTTTCTGACAGGATCAACAGGATGGACAGAATAAATATACCAAACCAAAAAAAATTCCTGATAATCCTGTAAATCCTGTCGAAATAAATGAAGTTTCATATGAGTGCTCTCAATTTTTGCTCCTGACACCCGAAACCTGACACCTGAAACCTTTATTATGGAGACAACCATGACCTACGAAAATTTGATTGTCGAAAAAAAAGGACACATCTGCACTATCACCCTCAATCACCCCCCGGTCAATGCCTGGAATTGGGGCATGATGGTAGATTTCGAAAAGGCGGTTAACGACGTCGAAAACGATAGGGAAATGAGAGTGCTGATTATCACCGGCGGCGGCGAAAAAGCCTTTTCCGCTGGATTCGATCTCAGTGATTCGGAAAATCATCATAAAACAGGTCCCAAGGGACGAGAACTATGGACTCGGATCGACCGTTTTTCGAAACCGATTATTGCCGCGATCAACGGCCATGTCCTGGCCGGAGGGATGGAACTGGCACTCAGCTGTCAATTTCGGATCATGGTGGATAACCCGAATCTGAACGTCGGTCTTACCGAATTAAATGTCGGAATAATTCCAGGCTGGGGTGGATCTCAACGATTGCCGCGTATCGTCGGCAAAGCCAAGGCACTGGATATGATTCTTTTCAGTAAACGGGTCACGCCGCAGGAAGCACTCGAGTGCGGCCTGGTCAATCAGCTGTCGACTGCCGATAAACTGATGGAAGATGCCATGGGATTTGCCGAAACCCTTGTCAATAGGCCGCCCCTAGCAGTTGGCTGCGTTTTAAAAGCGATTTCCGCCGGGGAGTATGAAGGCTTCGAAAAAGGGCTAAAGGTAGAAGAAGAGGGTAGTGCCATTGTCGGAAAATCCAAGGATTGTGTGGAAGGATTCACCGCCTTTCTGGAGAAGCGGGAACCGGTGTTTAAAGGGGAATGATTTTGGAATTGGGCCTCCGGCCCGTAGGGGCCATGGGGGCCTACGCCCCGGAGGGAAGTTGGAATGGGGCCTCCGGCCTCTCCGAGCTGTAGGCTCTACCCTCCGGCCTGGAAGCCCTACGGGCTGGAAGCGGAGCCGGAAGCCGTAGGGGCCATGGGGGCCTACCCTCCGGCGTGTAAGCCTACGGGCTGGAAGCGGCCCCGGAGGGAAATCGGAATGCGGAATGCGGAATGTGGAAATTTAAATGAGGAAGTCGGAATGGAGAATGGGGAAATGGGAATGCGGTAATTTGGAAGATGGAATTTAGAATGCGGAAAAATTACTGAAAGAAGAGAACATCGAACATCTTTTTAACGATAATAAATAATGATATGAAGCCCTGATCGTGTAGCAGTGTTGCCTATTTTTTGGTATATAATTCCGAATTTTATTCAAACCCTTCAATCCACGCTTCAAGGGCTTTGCTAAAGTCTTCTAAAGTGATCTCTTGTGCGAGGGCTTCTTCATCCACAAGATCCTCGATCAGAGCCCCTTTCCCAGTTAACTCAAGTCTGTAAGCGTTTCCAAGACGCTCCCATAAAGGAAGCTTACCGGATTTCACTTCCACTATTCGGTCAGCCAGTTCATGAGCCCATTCAGGATTGCGCTGGATATCCATCACCAGAAATGCAACCAGCATGTCATGGGCAGGATCGTTGGTATGCCGTCCCGGCCATTGGAAAGGTTTTTCTGCCATAGATAATACTCTTTTTGGTTTATTTATTCATAAATATAGCAACGTAATACTTGGGGAATGGATTCTAGTAAAAAAAGAATATCAGACAGGATTTACAAGATTATTTAGATAGAAGGGCCTTTGGCCCAAGAGTATCTCGCCGCAGGCGAAAAGATCCCAAAAATCCTGTAAATCTTGTCCAATAAAAAAAAATAAAAATAGAATCCATTCCAAAGGTATCTTATTCGACAACCGGAAATGCTGTATTGACTTTATTACTGTTTTTGAGTGTTGCGAATGCAATCAGAAAAATGGAGTCATCCGAAGCTTCACAGTACCCCTGACCATCCCAGGTCGGTTTGTTGGGCCCACACCTGGCCCAGCGGGGTGCGCCGTCCGGGCAAGGTTTTGGATGTTTTACGGCATGAACAATGGATTTCAAAATTTGGTCCCGATTGCAGGTATCCGGAAACATGGATGAGAATTTTTCACGATCCGGATGACCGGCATAGCTCCAGCGTACACCGTAAAGGCCCTTGTCATTGGGCTGCTGGGTAATCTTCAATGTGCCGACGGTAGCAGGATTTTCACCCGCCGGGCGAGAATGAAATCCTGCGGGGCGGTTTTTGCGCTTTTTCCATTCGCCGCAAAACACATGCTGCTGATTGACAGGTGGATTTGTGGCCGACCAGTGCGATATCTTGGCACAATCCATATCGGAGGCGACAGACCCAGCAAAGAAGATCAACCCAACCAGCAATAAAACGACC
>CALZJV010000478.1 GCA_945787595.1 uncultured Desulfobacterales bacterium
TATGTCATCCTTTTCCGTTTCATCCAGAGCGTAATAGACTTTTTTGCCTTGATCGATCCGATAAAGGGGGGGCATGGCAACAAAAATATTTCCCGCTGCAACCAGGGGCTTGAAATGCTGCAGAAACAGGGCACAAAGAAGCGATGCAATGTGAAGCCCGTCTGAGTCGGCATCAGCTAAAATAATGATTTTGCGGTAGCGAAGTCCTGAAAGATCCGAATTGCCCGGATCAACACCCACGGCAATCGCGATATCATGAATTGTACTTGATTTTAAAACGCTGGCGGTTTCCACTTCCCAGGTGTTCAGTATTTTACCTCTTAATGGAAGCACCGCCTGGGTTTGTTTGTCGCGCGCTTGCTTGGCGGATCCGCCGGCGGAGTCACCCTCCACCAGAAATAGCTCGCTTTCGACGGGATCCTGGGAAATGCAGTCTGCCAGTTTGCCCGGGAGTGTGGGGCCGCTTCCCATTTTTTTCCGTACGACTTTTTTGGCGGCCTTAAGCCTTTTGCGCGCGTTTTCAATGGCCATCTCCGCCAGTTGTTCGCCCGCTTCGGTATGATGGTTAAGCCACAGGGCAAAGGCGTCTCTGACGACATTGGCGACAAACGACGCAAATTGACGTGAACCTAAACGCTCTTTGGTTTGCCCTGAAAACTGAGGATCGTTCATTTTTGCCGACAATACGTAGCTGCACTTATCCCAAATATCGTCCGGCGCCAGTTTAATGCCGCGGGGAATCAGATTGCGAAATTCACAAAATTCTCTCACGGCCGCCAAAAGGCCGCTTCGAAAGCCGTTTACGTGGGTACCGCCTTGAGAGGTCGGAATGAGGTTGACATAGCTTTCGGCAATCACCTGTCCTTGTTCCGGCAGCCAGACAACGGCCCAGCTCACAACTTCTTCTTTGCCCTCCTGGTGCCCGATGAAGGGCTTTTGCGGAATCCGATCATATTCCGACAGGTTTTCAAGCAAATAGTCTCTGAGACCATCTTCAAAATACCAGGAATCCGTTTCGCCGGTGTGCTTATTTGTAAAGGTAACTGTCAGACGGGGGCACAGAACGGCTTTGGCACGCAGGATGTGTTTTAATCTGCGAACTGAAAAATTTACCGTATCAAAATATTGCTCATCCGGCCAAAATCTTACTGTCGAACCGGTATTGCGTTTTCCAACTGTTCCGATTTTTTTCAGTTTGGATGCTTTTTTACCGTTTTTAAAGGAAATCGCGTATTTGTTGCCGTCTCTTTTGATTTCCACCTCGAGCCGGGTTGAAAGGGCATTTACCACCGACACGCCGACGCCGTGCAGACCGCCTGAAAAGCGGTAGTTTTTGATGCCGAATTTGGCCCCGGCATGAAGCTTTGTCATAATGACCTCGACGCCCGTCATCTTTTCGGCGGGATGCATGTCGGTCGGCATGCCGCGGCCGTCATCACTGACTTCGAGTGACCCATCCGTGTGATAAATAACATCGATCCGTTTGGCAAAGCCGGCGATGGCTTCATCAACCGCATTATCGATGACTTCCTGGGCCAGATGGTTCGGTCGGGTGGTATCCGTATACATACCGGGTCGGCGCCTGACCGGATCGAGCCCCTTCAATACTTCCAACGACGACGCATCGTAATTCACCCCGGAGGCGTTGTTGAACATGTTGCTATTTTTAATGGTAATACTCCTAACCCGGGCGATCCGGAAAATGTTTTGCCGCAATATGCATAAAAATAATTACTGAGGTACTAACCCGGGGCTATCCGGTATCAAAAGGGGATTAAAAAAAATCGGGGTCGAATTTGATCCGGTCCCGATTTTATAGATTCATAAACGGTCCATCCTATTCATAATTTTAGCCCGAAAATTGTATTATATCAATTGAATATTATAAATGCTCGGATAACCTGTTTATAGATGCAGGATAACCCTTCATTGCTGGTATGTCAACGATTACCTCACTACCATATGTTGTGTAGGCAGAACCGGTGCGTTATTGGCCAACAAGAGTTATGCTCATCATCCAATAACAGCCACTACCCCCTTGTAGAGTAAGGTATGCGCTAAAAACCTATGCTTGACATCGGTATTAGATTAAGTACTATTAGAACTCGGGAGTGATAAAATGTCTATTTCATAAAATATAAAATCAGTTAGCTAATCTTAAATCTAAATTGAGGATGTATACATGTCATCGAAAAACAGTCAATCAGACAGCGATCGGCAAAACCGGATTGTTGCCGAGGCACGGCGCACACGCGAGCAGCGGGAGAAGACTTATCGGGAGAAGGCGCTCAAGATGTATCCCTGGGTCTGCGGCCGGTGCGGACGCGAATTTAGCGGAAAAAAGCTTCGCGAACTCACGGTCCATCACAAGGACCACAACCACGATTACAACCCTCCCGACGGCAGTAATTGGGAATTGCTGTGCCTCTACTGTCACCCTGTTGAAGAATAAAAAGGAATGATCATGCAAGTCGCTTCCCTAAAGCCGACGATAGCATTTGATATCGGATATGCAGACGGAATCGGCCCGGTACTGACCGTACCTGAAAAGCCGCCGCCAAACGGCAGCCGTGCAGGTTAGAGCTCACGGGGATGTCGAAGCTACAACTAATTTATTCCCTTAGAAGCGCTTTAAGTAATCCAAAACGACCTGCTTGAGTTCCCGGATTTCTTCCTCAATGCTTTTCTGATCCGTCTGGTAAACGATATCCGCGGCATTGAAGTATTTGTCTTTGGAGGTTTGCCACATCATCCGGATATCCTCTTCGACAGTGGTGCCTGCATTTACCCGGGGCCGGTCCGCCGGTTTTACCCGCCTGATGAGTTCTTCCGTGGATGCCGTCAACAGGATGATCAGACCGGTTCCATTTAGAATGTCCGTGTTCCATTCATAGCGCACCGTTCCGCCGCCGAGACATATGATCGAGTTTTTCAATTGGGAAAAACCCTTGCAGATCGAGTACTCCAGTTCACGGAAAGCCACCCAGCCCTTCTCTTCAACCAGTTTATGGAAAGAGTGGCCCAGGATCCGGTCCATTTCCTGATCGAGATCATAAAAATCAAGTTGAATGATTTTCGCCAACCCCTTTCCGACGGTCGTCTTACCTGAGCCGATCATGCCGCAAAAATAAATGTTCAATGGCTTCCTTTCTAATATGGGTTGCTTTGAAAGATGAACATCGAACATCGAACACCCAACGTTGAACATCGAATAATGATGTCGCTCCGCTCTGCAATTTCATTTCATTTTTTTCAAGTATCTTGGGTCGAACCTTGAATGACTATTTCAGCTTCTTTTCAGCCCTTCGACTCCGCTCAGGGCCGTGAGCCTGTCGAACGGCCGTTTTGATACGCGTAACGAAAATCTTAATTAATTCTTCTGTTTCTTCATCTTTTCCCATTCAACATTCGATGTTGGACGTTCGATGTTCGATGTTCATTTTTTTTTCAGTAACCTTGCCAGAGTCCCCCGGCGTAAAAATAACTTAGCGCTTATGGGGACAATACCCATCCCGCAGGGATGCCTCCAAATTTCAAGAGTTGCCGGCCGCCTTGGCCGCGTCCACAATAGCCAGCATTGAAGGCGGATATCCCCAGGAATCAATGCTGCAACCATTGGCCAGGAAAAATCGCGTTTTGCCCCCGAGTTCGATTGCCTCGCGAACATGATTTTTTAAAAATTCCCGGGTGGTGCGGGCCACAATCTTCTGATTGATACCGCCCATGACATAGCCCGGTATTCTTTCTTTGACCCATTGCAGCGAGGGTCCTTTGGGTCCCCGATCCCACCAGTTGAAAATATCCACCGGAAAATCCAGCACATCGTCAAAATATAAGTCTTCCCCGTGAATATGGGCCGTATTCATTTTGCCTAATTTGGAAATCGCTTTAAATACCTTCACAGCCGGCGGCTTGACAAACCTGAGGAAATTTTTGCGGCTGATCAGCTCGCTGGCCGCCGGCACCGACATGAAAATGCCGGCTGTTCCAATAGCCAGCGACTTTTTGCAGTAGGCAATCAGATTGTCGGCTACGATATCCAGGGCTTCCAGCAATGCGTCCGGTTCATTTTCCATCAGCGCTTCAATGTTTTCCCCCGCCATGTTACGGCGGATGCTTTGCCAGGGATCAAATACCGTATCGATAAAATAGGCCTTGCCCTTCAGCTCTGCACTGATATGTTCCAGGGCCTTGAACTGCTCCCGCCAGTCGGTCTGGTCTATATCAAAGGGGGTGATGCGTTTTAAATCCTCTCTGGTCTTTACCGCATCCAAACCCTGGGGCGGCAGATAAAAATAATCATTCATGACTTTCAGAAAATCAAAATCGTAATACTTGAAAAATTCCAGTGTAATCCTGGCAAATTGCTCCCCAGCGGCATGCTGTATGCCGAAATGATACCAAAGTGAAAGCGGCGGCCTGTCCACCTCTTCACCGACTAAAACCCGATCGACTCTTTCAATTTTGTTCATTGCTCACTCCCCTTTCATAATCAGTTGGTTGCACACTAGCATTTCGAATTTTTTTTAAACTTAGTACCTATTTATTGAAATCACATCATGTTTGCACATGATTTATGCCATAGCTGGATTGAATATTTTAGGAATGCTATCGATTTTAATAGAAAAGACAGAGCGAAGCGATACCACAAATCTTCAATCTTAAATCGTCAATATTCAATTCCGGCGCAATATTCATGTCTAAACAATGATGAACTTATTGGTAATCACGCCACCCCCAAATATGCTTTCTGCATCAGCGGATTATTCAGCAGGTTTTGAGCGGTGTCATTCAGCACGATTTCACCGGTCTGAAGTACATAGCCGCGACTCGCAATGGACAGGGCCATGTTGGCATTTTGCTCCACAAGAAGTATCGATACCCCCTGCTTTTGATTGATGCGCTGAATTATATTAAAAATCTTGTCAACAAAAAGTGGCGACAAGCCCATTGACGGCTCGTCCATAATCAATAACTTCGGCCGGGCCATCAGTGCCCTGGCCATGGCTACCATCTGCTGCTCTCCACCGCTGAGGGTGGAGGCCGGCTGTTTGTAGCGAGCCTCGACCACCGGGAAAAGATCGTAAACATGCTCGATGTCTTCGAGAATTTCTTTTTTATCGGCCCGGGTATAGGCCCCCATCAGCAAATTTTCATAGACCGTCAGGTACGGAAAAAGGCGCCGTGCTTCCAGCACCGGAGATATTCCCAACCGCACAATCGCGGAAGGCGGCAATTTATCAATCCGCCTTCCCCGGAATTCGATGGTGCCATGCCGGGATTTGACCAACCCCAGGATGGTTTTCATGGTTGTGGACTTACCGCAGGCATTGCCGCCCAGCAAAGAAACAATTTCACCATCCTCGACTCTCAGCGAGACATTGCGCAAGGCCTGAATGGGGCCGTAAAACGTGTCGACTTCACTCAGTTTGAGCACGTTGACGACCTCCCATGTAAGCTTCTATCACATTTTTGTCAGCGGCAATTTCATCCGGGGTGCCTTCGGCAATCTTTTCACCGTGATCCAGCACGACTATCCGATCAGATATCGACATGACCACTTTCATTTTGTGCTCGATCACCAGTACGGTATGGCCTTGCTCTCGGATCAAATGGATCAGATCGACGATACCCTGGGTTTCATGGGGATTCATCCCGGCAGTAGGTTCATCGAGCAGAATCAACCGGGGTCCGGCCACCAGTGCCCGCGCAATCTCAAGGCGCCGTCGGTTGGCGTATGAAAGCATATCGGCCGACTGGGCCATCCGGGGTAGTAGCCTTTCACCGAACAGGGACAGGACCTCATGGCATTTTTTTTTGGAAGCTTTTTCCTCCCGGTCCACCCGTGGAGGGCGCAGCAGCGCACTGAAAATCCCCGTGCGACCTTTATAATCGGTGCCCACCATAACATTGCCCAGCACGGTCATACGGTTGAACAGGCGGATGTGTTGGAAAGTTCGGGCAATTCCTTGCCGCGCCACCTCATGCGGACGTAGACCGACCAATTCCCTCCCCATAAATTTTATGGTGCCGGACGATGGGGGCATCGTTCCGGTGATACAGTTAAAAAGCGTCGTTTTGCCCGCGCCGTTGGGACCGATAAGGCTGATGATATCCCCCTCTTTTATATGCATGGAGACTTTGCTGAGCGCCTCGAGGCCGCCGAAATCTTTGGTTACTTTTTTAATTTCCAATAAGGACATGTTAATGGAATTCTCACTACTCAGTCGGTAAAAACTTGTCGCCCTTGGTATAGACCACTTTTTCAGGTTCATCGAACCATCGCAGCCTCAGGCTGTACTCCCGGCCTCCCATCAAACCTTGTCGACGCACCAGCATCATTATGATTAAGACGCCGCCATAGACCAGCATGCGATATTCCAGCAGAAAGCGAAATAATTCCGGAATGGTGATCAGGACGGCGGCTCCCACTACCGGCCCGATCAGGTTCCCCTGGCCACCGAATGCCAGCATGGCAAGCAGAATGAACGACTCATAAATATAAAAGCTGTCCGGACTGATATATTTTACAAAATGGGCATAATAACTGCCGGCAATGCCGGCATAGAAAGCGGCCAGCACAAAGGCCTGCACTTTGTACCGGGTTGTATTGACACCCATAGCTTCAGCCGCCAATTCATTTTCACGGATACTCACCAGGGCGCGGCCGAACCGACAGGTCATCAGGCGATGCATGCTGACGACCGTCAGCAGGACCAGGAAAAAAATAAGGTAATAGTACTGCACCCGGGTTTCAATTTCATAGCCGAAAATATTCGGCGGGGGAATATCCATGATTCCCAGCGGGCCGTTGGTGAAACTCATCCAGTTTTGCAGTATCAGAAAAAAGATCATGTTAAAGCCCAGGGTTGCCAGGGTCATGTAGATCCCTGAAAGACGCAGGGTCGGTTTGGCAATCAGGTAGCCGAAGATGCCGGCCACGGCTCCGGCGCCCAGCATGGCCAGGGGAAAAGGCAGGCCTACCTCCATAACCAATTTTGCCGAAGCATATGCTCCGATGCCGTAAAATGCGGCATGGCCGATGGAAAGCAGGCCCACATACCCGTTTAACAGGTTTAAGCTTAAGGTCAGGATGATATAGATCCCGATGAAGATCATGATCTGAATATAGTAAAGATTGGTGATAAAAGTAGGAATGACCGCTAACAGGGCAATAATAATAAAATATGGTGAGTTTGCCAGCATGGGGCTCAGGGTCCGCAACGTCAAGCCCCCCGTGCCTGGATGAGCTCCTTGCCGCCCAACAACCCACCGGGTCGGAATAGCAGGATCAGAATCATAAATAGGAACGAAAAAATGTGACGAAAACTGGAGGCGCCGAATTCCACCGAAAAAGTTTCCACCACGCCGATGAGCAATCCGGCGATCACCGCACCCGGCAAACTGGTAAGTCCGCCGACCACACTGGCACTGAAGGCTTTCAAACCATACAACCCCCCCATTGTGGGATAGAACATATTGTAATAGACCCCGATAAGTACACCGGCAACGCCCCCCAGCATAGAGCCGATGGCGAAAGCTACCATAAAAATCGAGTTAACTCCGACACCCATGGCATAAGCTGCTTCATAATCCTGGGCCGTTGCGCGAATCACCATGCCAAGTCTGGTTTTGTTGATGAGCAAGTACAGCAGCCCCATCAGCAACACGGTGACGCCCAGCACGGCCATTTGCAAATAGGAGATAAAAACGCCGCCGACTTCAATTTCGCCATAGTCCATCTTGTCCAAAAGTGAATACGGCAAGCCCTGGGTCTCAGGACCCCAGATGAGCTGGGCCATATTTACCAATACAATGGAGATACCGATGGTGACCAGCAGCGAGGTGGTGTGGGGGGCATCGCGTAAAAAGTGAAAGGCCAGAATTTCGATAATGATCCCCAGCAGGGCCGTAGCAATGAGAGCTGCCGTCAGGCCCAGCAAAAAACTGGGATAAAGCAGTCTGATCATTTCAAAGCCCACATAGGCCCCCATCATATAGACCTCTCCATGTGCAAAGGTGACCATACGCAGGGTCCCGAAAATCATGGTAAACCCCAGCGCCAGCAGGGCATAAACACTGCCCTGGGTGATACCATTGATAAACTGCTCGAAGAAGATTTGGAAATCCATTTGGTCCTTAATAACAAATAGGATTGATTGAAGATTGTCGATTGAAAATTGAAGATTTAAGGTCCGCCTTCGGCGGGATCAATTATTAAAAATATCAGAAAAAAGGCAGAGCGAAGCCTCCGGCCCGTAGGGATTGTAGCGCCTACGCCTCGGAGAGCGACATCCAAAAATCTTCAATCTTCAATCTTCAATATTAAATTTGCTGCCCCCGCGGGGGCCACTTGTTCCGAGCGGAGTCTCGGAAAAAGCTTAGTACCTTTAGAATTATAGTTGCACCTGTCAAGGCTCGGTATTAGGGCTGATACAACACCCACTTGCCGTCTTTTATGGTGATCTTGACCAGCTCTTTTTCCGGGTCGTGACTGTTGGCGTATGATATCGAACCGGTTGCGCCCTGAAAACCCTGCAGGGCAACCAGGGCATCCTTGACCTTAGCGCGATCGTCGATCCCGGCTTTTTGCAGCGCAGCCACCATTAGGTTGGCGGCATCATAGGCCAAGGCTGCAAATTGATTCGGTACAGCTCCGTAAAGGGCCTGGTATTCCCGGGTGAATTCCTGGGCCGCGGGTCTGGGATCCGCACTAAAGTAGTTGGCCGGGATCAGGATGCCTTCGACGGCATCGCCGCCCAGGTCAATCGTCTTCTGGGAGAACAGGGAGCTGTTTGCCAGCACCACGGGATTAAACCGGATGCGCTTGGCCTGATTCAGGATGGCAGCGGCATCGGCATAAAAGGTCGGCAAATAGATCAGTTCCGGCTTCAGGCGTTTGAGCTTGGACAAAATGGCGGTAAAGTCTTTCTCACCGGGCGTGAATGCTTCTTCAGCCACGATCTCGGCGCCAAGTTTTTTGGCTTCCTGGGTGAAGTATTTATTCGCATCGACTCCCCAGTCATTGTTGATGTAAATGGTGGCCATTTTTTTCTTGCCCAACCCCTGGACCGCCCAGCGGGCATTATAGGGACCTTCATACCCCTGAGTGGCAACCACGCGGAACATGTTTTGTCCCTTTTTGGTAAAGCCCATGTGGGAAGAGGTGGGGGACAGTTGGGTCATATTTGCCCTTTCATAAATAGGGGCTGCCGCCATGCAGCTAGAGCTGCTGAAATCACCGATCTCGGCAATAATATCCGGATCTGCAACAAATTTTTCGGCGATCAAAACGGATTCTTTGGGATCGCCCCGGCTGTCGGCAATTTCAAGCACGACCATTTTTCCATGAATGCCGCCCATGCGGTTGATCCGATCCATCACCATGGTAACCGACCGCTTAAAATCGTTGCCGTATTCGGCCCAGTCACCGGTCAATGGCGCGGATAACCCTATCTTAACAGTATCCTGTGCGGCCGCAGCAGGTGAAATATATTGCAGACCTCCCCAGAGGATGCCTAGAATAAAAAATACGATGGTGAATGCGTAAAACAACCTTTTCATTGTAACTACCTCCTTTCTGGACGTTAAATTTATAGGGGTTTATAAGGAACACGAATTAAATAATTCAATGCGAATGTCAAGGTATTTTTAGAACGAAGTTTCAGTAACCGTGCTTTTATCGAAACGTAATTCAGACTTGAGAGTTTCATATGAGGAGTTAACTAAAAAATGAACGTCGAACATCGAATAATGTATTCTGTTGATAAGCAATGACAGCCGGTGTGAAGCAGACATGTCGCGACATTTTCCCCAATTGCATTGCAATATGTCATATTTTGATGTAGAGCTTATTGCAGTGGGTTGCCGAGCGACCGCAATAGGTTGAAGCGTTGCAGCATAATCATAAATCAGGCGATAATTAAACAATGGTGGACGTCGATAGAAATAAAATTACCCTGGTTTTTCTGGGCATATTGGTGATAGTGGCCGTTGGCGTTGTGCTGAAATATGCAGCCTCGGTCATACTGCCGCTGATAATCGCCTGGCTATTTTCCTATCTTATCGGGCCGGTTGTAAATTACATGACCCAAAGGAAGGTTCCCACGACTCTGGCGGTCGTTATCATCCTGATATTTCTGCTGGGTATCCTTTATCTGTCCGGCACCTTTTTATATGCCCGCATCTCAGCCTTTGCGGCGGCCTATCCGAGATATCATGCCCGTATGACCGAGTTAATCGCAACCGTTACGAGCCAGCTGAATCTTGGTTTTGATCCGCTCGCCGGAATCAACTGGGGGCAGGGTATCGGCCGTTTTTTAATGACCCTCTCCGGGTCTGTTTTTGCATTTGCATCCAAGCTGGTGCTGGTCGTCGTCTTTCTGTTTTTCATCCTGCTTGGCAAGCCTTTTTTCAAATACAAAATTCTAAAATCATTTTCTCAGGAAAAAGCCAATCAGCTCAGCGAGATCACCTTTTCGATAACCGCCCAGATCCGGCGTTATCTGTCTCTGCAATTTTTGATCAGTTCCGTTACCGGGTTTCTGGTCTGGTTTGCCTTAGAATTGATCGGCGTGGACTTTGCGATTACCTGGGGTGCCATGGCATTTTTTCTGAATTTTATTCCCACGGTTGGATCCATTGCCGCGTCCATTCCCCCGATTCTTCTGGCTCTGGTGCAATTTTATCCCAGCATATGGCCGGCCGTCGCCACCCTTATTTCGCTTTTAACCATACAACTGAGCATCGGTAACGGCATCGCTCCGAAAGTTCTGGGGGATCAATTGAATCTCAGCCCGGTGGTTATTCTATTGTCGCTGTTGTTCTGGGGTTGGCTTTGGGGAATTGTCGGCGCCCTGCTTTCGGTTCCGGTCACAGCCGCCCTTAAAATAGTGTGCGAAAATATCGAATCCCTGCAGCCCATCAGCGTCATGATGGGCTCGGGGAAAAGTTATTGGCGCGAATTCAAGAAATTAGAAAAGAGTGTGCCTGAGGTGGGCGATCTTAGCAATCCTTCGTCGAAAAAACGAAAGTCCAAATGAAATAACGCTGCAAAAGCCGGAGGGCTTCAGAGCCGAGGATGAAGTCCGCCGGCGGAAAAAATCAGGGTCTGAAGTCTTGCGGCTTGCCGCGTTGTTTATCCAACATTGGGGATAAGTACTTCCTGTGCGTGGTTTACTGAACAGATAGCCGGACAATATAATTTTTTCCCCAGCCTGCCATCATCCTACCCCCATCCCGCTTTTTCCCTTAGTGATTGCAACGTCTTTACGAGGCAAGTTTTCAAGGTATTGTTGACACCCTGGCCGTTTACTGCACTGGCCGCAAACGAGGGAGCTTTCAGCTGTCGGTTGTAAATTCTATCCATCTCTTCAATGGACATCAGGGGTAGACCTTCCTTGGTAAGATCTCTTTTATTGTACTGTAAGACCAGCGGCATTGTCATTATGTTTAACCCATAACTTTTTAAATTTTCCGACAGATTTTTCAGGGAAAGAATATTTCTTTCGTGGCGTATTTTAAGGGAGTCGGCTACAAAGACTACCCCGTCAACTCCCTTTAAAACGAGCTTTCGGGTGGAATTGTATTTGACCTGCCCGGGGACCGTATACAGTTGAATGCGCACATCAAGTCCTTTTATTCTGCCGGCCTCCATGGGCACAAAATCAAAGAAAATGGTCATATCCCCTTTTGTCTTGATCGAAACCATTTCATTGGACATTAATTTTCTGCTATTTTTGAAAACATATTCCAGGTTGGTTGTCTTACCGCACCTGCCCGGACCATAATATACGATCTTGCACTCAACTTCCTTTTTCTTCAAATTAATTAGCGCCATAATTTTTAATATCCGGAGAAATCTGTTAATATTTTCTGCAATCTATAATTATAGAAACCTGCGTCGGATGTGTCAAGCAGCAAGATCAAAATTATTTAATAACGTATTGATAATTTATTAATATCTCAATGCGTCAGGTCATTTTTCTGATATTTTTCCTATACCAATTGCGGATTGATTCGAACTGTGCGGTTAGCCCTTTGAGGTACTCTCTCAGAGGGCGGTCGCCCTTATCCTGTCCATGGTGATTGTGGCCAGGTAAGCAGCTGCAGGACGCCATACTTTACAGACAACGTGAGAGTGGACAAAGAAAAAAAACAGGAGATGGGGTTTGTGCCATCTCCTGTTTGAACATGGATTTTAATCAATAATCTCTAAATTTTGCTATGGTTTCAGCTATTTTTTATATTCACAGCTCCTTGAAGCCGGTGTATCCGTTTCGATGGCTTCTTTGTCCCCGATCTCCAAAGATTTATCCAGAATATGAATCGCTTCGTCGATCTCTTCTTCGGTAATGATTAACGGCGGTGTGATCACCATCGTATCATACCAGGAAGAAATATAGAGACCATTATTCATCGCATCGCCGGATATTTTAGCTGTCATGAGGGCCTTACCACTGAACTTTTCTTCCTTGGTGTCAAAGGGTTCTTTGGTCTTGCGGTTTTTCACAATTTCAAGAGCCCAGAAGTGACCGATTCCTCTGACATCGCCGATGCAGATATGCTTATCCGCCAACTCATAAAGTCTTTTCTTCAGGTGCTCACTGGCTTTTTGCGGCATACCCGAATCAAATAACTTAACGTGTTCAGAGATTGCCGCCGGAATGGCCGAGGCCGCCAGGGCATGATAGGCAAACGTGTGACCATGACAGAAGAGTTCTTCTTCAAAGAAGTTTGCAACCTCTTTCGTTGAGGCGGTGATGGCCACCGGTGTGTAGGCCGCGCTGGCTCCCTTGGCCGTTGTCAAAATGTCGGGCAGGACATCCCAGTGCTGAATGGCAAAGGTTTTGCCGGTGCGAAACCAGCCGGACATGACTTCATCACAGACGAACAGGACATTGTGTTCATCGCATATTTGACGTATGATCGGATAATATTCCGGCGGTGGTATCATCCTGCCATTGGTACCCACAATCGGTTCCACAATGATGGCGGCCACATTGCCTTCTTCTTTGATCATATAGTCCAGGTAAACCCCATCCACGACGGTGCGGGCCAGTTCCGCATACCAGCGACGGGGGTCCCCGGTAAAGGACTGCCCGACTGCCGTAGCGCCATGATAAGAGTGGTAACGGGAAATCACCTTGTAAGACGGAAACTTTGATTGTCTCAGCATTTTCATGGCCGCTTCATTGGCTGCAGTTCCGCTGGTAGAGAAGAAGAATTTGCTGAGCTTTTCCGGAAACACCGACCGCAGGGCTTCGACTGCCTCGATTAAGATCTCAGTGGCAAAACCGGGAGCAACGTAGGGCAGCTTTTCGGCCTGCTTAACGATGGCTTCAATAACCACTTTATTTTTATGGCCTAGATTGGAGCACATCAACTGCGCTGAGAAATCGAGATAGCGCTTTCCGGTATTATCGTAAAAATAGACCCCTTCCGCATCGGTAATTAGCAGTGGGGTTGACCACGCTTTCTGGCGGTTCCAGGTGCCATAAGTATGAGCCGTCATTTCCTGGATTCTTTCCGTTATGTCGCTCATTTTGCTCACTCCTTTATGAAATTGGTTAAACGGTTCGCCTGTTTGCCCTGCATACGGTGTTGCGTTGCGGGATGTGCCGGTGAACAGGTCAATTATTTTGCCGGATTATTCAACCGCGAATAGTTCAGCCATTCGTGTTGTTGGCAAAATCCGGATCGAAGTATTACTGACATTCCGTTGAATAATAGCTCCGCGGTTTTGAGAAAAATCTGTAAAGGTATGCTGCCATGTGAGCCTTTCCCGGGTTTTGCCTGGATCAAAGGGCATCAAGCTTTTCGCGATGAGCATTATGTTTCTTAGCGATTAATTTTAAAGCTCGCGCTACTTCCGGCAATGCTTTAATTTTTGCAGAAGCCTCCGTGTAATAGCGCACCGCCCGATCCTCCAGCCTTTTGGCTGAAGCCAGTGCGTCTTCAACCGTCATGTTTGGTGCTGCCTGGCACGCTTCGCAATACGGTGCCCGGACAAAATCTTTAATCGGCTCCAGGATCATTTCAGTGACATTTTCCCGGCGGGTTCGCAGCACGGTTTTAACATTTTTTTTGGCATTGGCGGCGAACTGCTCAAACATCTGCTTGTGATCACTGCAGGCCGGATTGCCGGCCACGGCTTCGTAAAATTCCTGGTCCTGGCTTTCCAGCTCCTCGGCGAAATTGAGTATGCTTCCAAAATTTTCAAGAGGCATGATTGTCTCCTTTGTACGAGTTTCGTGATACGGGGTGCGGGTTGCGCGTTGTATGTTGCGAGTTACGTGTTGCGAGTTGCGAGTTACGAGTTACGAGTTACGTGTTGCGAGTTACGAGTTACGTGTTGCGAGTTACGGGTTGCGCCTAAGCGCAACACAAGATTTAGTGTTTATTAGAACCTTAAGACACGCTGCTCGTGGTATCTATCAAAAATAGAGGATTACCTTATGACCCGCAACGCGAACCGCGTAGCCCGAAACGCTAAATGCGTAACGCATTCCTAGAACCAGCGTTCTATGACGACCTTGGTATCCGTAAAGAAATTAAAAATTTCCTGGCCGTGCGCTTTGGTGTCGCCGAACATAGAGTTTCCTGCTCCACCGAAGGGGAAGAAACTCATCGGAGCGGCAATACCGATGTTAATTCCGACCATGCTTGGTAAGACCCGATACTTGAATTCACGCGCGGTTGCGCCGTCGTTGGTATAGATACAGGCTGCGTTGGCAAACCCGCGGGTATTAATCAGATCGATCACTTCATCCAGATCCTTGGCGCGAACCACGCTCACCACCGGCCCGAATATTTCTTCTTTGGCGATTGTCATATCCGGCTTGACGTTGTCAAATATGGTCGGGCCCACGAAAAAGCCGTTTGGAAATTCGGACACCGTAAAATTACGCCCATCCATGACAAGGTCGGCACCTTCTGCGATTCCTTTTTCAATGTAGCCCAGGACCCTTTCTTTGTGCGCGGCGCTGACCACGGGTCCCATGGCCGTTTTTTCATCCAATCCGCTGCCGACTTTCATGTCCTTGGCGGCGGCACTGAATTTTTCCAACAGCTCATCGGCGACGTCTCCCACCGGCACCAGGACTGAACCGGAAAGACAGCGCTGTCCGCTGCAGCCATAGAAGGATGTAATCAGAGAAGGCATGCCGGCTTCCAGGTTTGCATCCGGTGCCACCGCCACAATGTTTTTGGCGCCTCCTAGGGCCTGGACCCTTTTGCCGGTTGCGCCGCAGCGCTCATAAATATATTTTGCCGTGGGGGAGGAGCCGACAAAAGAGACACCTTCGATATCGGGGTGGTCCAAGATGCCGTTGACCACATCCCGGGACCCGTGCACCATGTTGACAACACCTTCCGGGAATCCGACCTCATCCATAATTTCAAAGATTTTGGTCTGGGTCATGGGAACCTGTTCGGACGGTTTGACGATATAGGTGTTGCCGGTGACTAGGGCGTACGGCAAAAACCACCAGGCCACCATCCCCGGAAAGTTGTAAGGAACGATTCCGGCAAATACCCCTAAAGGTTGACGATGACCATAGCAGTCGATGTCCTTGGCGATATCTTCCAAGGTATAACCGCACATCAACGTGGTGACGCCGGTGGCATGTTCGATATTTTCGATCATGCGCCGAACTTCGCCCCGGGCCTCGTCAATGCATTTGCCTTGCTCGGTTGTCAGCACCCGGGCAATATCTTCAAAGTTTTCTTCGAAGGCGTCTTTGAGTCGAAACAGGTATCGGGCACGGGTTAGCGGCGGTGTGGTGCGCCAATCCCAATAGGCGTCCTTGGCCGCTTTAACCGCATTGTCCACATCCTCTCTGGTTCCATAAGCAACCCGGGCGATTTTTTCTCCTTGGGCCGGATTCCATACATCACCAATGGTTGTGGAGTTGGATTCCACCCATTCACCGTTGATATAGTTTTTCATTGATGGCAGTGACATAGCATTTCCTCCTTTGCTTGGTCTTCGCTAAATTTATCCTAATAGGAGTTTGAGTTTTTTGCACCCTAACAATTTTTTCACACTTTAGGCAAATCAAATTTTAATGTCAAGATGATTTTTCTATTTTTCTGCGAAAAATACAAAAATTATGTATTAATTATTCGAAAATAATTAATTTACTAATAATTTAGAACGGTTTCATGCAAAAACATGTTGATTTATTTTATTTGAGATGGTAGAGAATCAGGAATGAATAATGTCGATTGACGAATGAATAATTAAGGAACTCTACCCAACGGGAGTCTCCCGTCGAGAGCCTCATGGTCGAGCGACAGGATCGAACGATCTATCAACAACTTGATTGAGCGACACGCGGTGCAAGCGCCTGTGCTGTACAAGCGACATCCGTGATTCTTCATTCTTCATTCGAACTTCGGCATTCCTAAAGGGGAGAGTAAAAATGAAGCGCAATGACTCAGCAGGCAAGAAACGGATGCTCGATCAACTCGATTGTCAGATGATCGAGTTGCTGCAAAAGGATGGGCGCATTTCAAACACCGAAATCGCGAAGAAGATTGGTATGTCTGAGGCGACTGTCAGAACACGTCTGAACCGACTTATTCAAGAAGAATATATTCAAATTGTTGCGGTGAGCAACCCCATAAAGTTGGGATTTAAAATTGTCGGCAACATTCGAATTCATGTCGAGATCAAGAAGATGGACAATATCATAATAGAATTGAAAAAATTAAAGCCGTTGTGGTTTGTTGTTCAAACCACCGGCGGTACCGGAATCGATACGGAATTTGTTGCCAAGTCGCTGGATGAGCTTAATGAGCTAATTTTCGAAAAAATCAATAAAATCGACGGTGTCATCAAAACGGAAACATCATTGTTCCTGAACTATATAAAAAGACAGTATGACTGGGGAACGGCTCTGTATTAGGCGCTTAGAAATTATTTGGGTATTTTGTGGCAAAAAACCAAGCAAAGAATTTTTCACCACCTTGTTGCGATTGAAGATTGAAGATTTAAGGTTCGCCTTCGGCGGATCGATTTTATAAAGGCCTGGCAAAAACCGAAAGAGCGACACGCTCATATCAAAGGGCAGAAAGCAAAGCGCATAGCGTAAGGAAAAAGGACTGTTTTCATTTTTTCCCCTGTGCCCTATGCCCCATGTTCTTTGCCCATCTGCTTTCTACGCTCTGCCTTACGCTCCACCAACCCCATATTCCGGCTCGCCCATAACCCCCCAAACGGTTTTCCACTTATCGTTTATTTGGGATATTTTGTCTTCAATTTCATTTTTATGGCCGCTCCATTCCGCCGGGCACTCTCTGGCAAGAAGGTCGATGCGTTCATTTAAATCATCGACAATCCCATTGAGTTCGTCCACCGTTGGGCCGATCTTACTCTTATTATCTGCCGACAATAATTCCGTTTTGCGAATGACATCATAAAGTTTTGCCTTCCATTGGGTTAGTTCTATTCTAACGCTGTCACAATATGATTTAGCATCCATAGCTTTTCCTTTCTGTAATTTATCTCAAACTGAGCAAACTACATCACTTATAATATGGTATTAAACAACATTAAAACCTGATAGCGGGATGTCAATCAGCAGGGCAGGATTTCAGGTGTCTCTTTTTTTCAGCAGGTTATTTTCAATAGCCTGCATCCATTGGGGCGGGTAGGGCACTTTGAAGGCGGCGGTGTCTTTTCCGTTCTGTGAATTGATAAAATCAATTTTAACTAGGGATTGGTGGAGATCTGTGCCTTTGTGGGATCGACCGTGATATACCCTGGCAATTCTTGAAGCCGGGATTTCCAGTTCTATTTTTTTTATCCGGCTGCGGTAAAAGAGCCGATCGGAAAGCAGCAGCAAAAAACCGCTGCTTTTACGCGGGGAACCGGGCTCGGCGGCCCGGCCGAAATAGTTGATTCCAAAACTCATCGCCAGAATTGTTTGGTTGCCGAAGCGATCTTCGATCCATTTGCGATCACGCCAACGCACCCAGGCAATGTATTAATTTTTTACGGGCCAGATTGTGCCGGCGGCCGCTGGTGCTGCCCATGGCTGCAAGAATAGCGTTTGCAATTTCCTCATCTTTTTTGCCCTGCTGGCGCAAGGTACGAATCTTGTCTCCGTTTATTTCGACTAATTGACGAAAGCCGGCCTGATCGCGTGAAAAAAAGACAAAAAATCCTAAAATGAATACAAGGACTGAAGAGACTGCAGCCACATATACATCGTGACCCGGATCAGGGAAAAATGGCCTCAGTAGGCTGCCCGGATTACCCGCATTGAGTATGGAATACATGGCAACCAATCCGATTACGATCATGAGCCCATAAATTATGTACAATAGCGGTTTCGGCAATGATCTGGTACCTGTCTAAAACTTGGGACACGGATTTACACGGATGAACACTGATCTTCAAGCTCTATGTCTCGGAATTTTTACAACTCATAGAAAATATAGGATAATTTTTGAGGTTTGAGTTATTTTGTCTCAATCATGGAATGATGGGATGGTGAGTTTTTTAAAGGATGTTATCTTATTATTATTTTTCGTCAAGACGAATTTTGCCATTACCCCAACATTCCATAATCTTCTCCGAGCCCTAAGCCCTACGAGCCGGAGGTCAAAGCCCATATTTCCAATATTTCAGCGTTCCAACATTCCAATTGGGGCGAAGCCCCTAACTTGTTCATCCGTCAAATCTGTGTTTATCTGTGTCCTGTTGAAAATGGGGAACAACCGTTGCGGCGATTCCCCATTGTCGTTTTTTAATTTCTGTTGAATTAGACCGGCCGGACTTCGCCTTCTTTCATGGCGGCCCACTGCGCTTCAGCCTCCTGCCAGGCCTCTTCCGACGCCTCCTTCTCCCAGACCTCCAAACCTCGTTCCGCCCGGGTGGCGCCTGGCAAAAGATTATCCAGCAGTATGCCAAGGAAGGCGGTCACCGCCATTCCGGTGGTTAAAATCGCCTGCAATATACTGCCGATAAGCCCGATAAACGTGCCCGCTGCGCTCCAGTCAATTGGAACTGCACCGGCGGACAGCATCGGGTTGAAATGATAAGGCACCGACAGTCCCGCAAAAAAGGATATACCGATGATAAACAGATTGCGGGAGTTGTTCAGGTTGACGATTTGAAGGTTGGAGAGACCCACGGAGGCAATCATCCCGAATAATCCGACAAACATCGCCCCAACGACCGGTTTGGGTATGGTGGCGAGAAGGGCACTGAATTTGGCGATGATAGGTATGAAAAGCATAACTGCTGCCCCGCAGCGTACCACCCGGCGACTGGCGACTCTCGTCAGTCCGATGGAGCCAATGTTTTCCGAATAGGTGGTGGTTCCGTTGCCGGTTTGCAGGATACCTGCAATCAGGCAACCCAGCCCTTCGGCACCCAAACCCCTTGAAATCATATGCCCGGTCGGTACAGGTGCTTCGGAGATCCGGGCACAGGCATAATAATCGCCGATGGACTCAATCATGGAGGCCAGGTAGCCGGCCGTCATGCCAAGGGCGCCGGCCCACAGGGTTGTGCTGCCCAAATCCGGAAAACCCCACTTAAACGGAATCATCGGTTTAAACCAAAACCAGGGCGCGGCGGCCACCAGGTCCGTTTTAAGATAAGCCGGGCTGTCGGGTGAAATCATGCCGGTGGCCGTGCCGATCAGCGATACAAGCCATCCCGTCGCGATGGCAAGAAGAACGGGGAACAGCATAAATACTCTGGATTTATGCGAAAATACCTGGGAATAGAGGATAAGGGCCACAAGGGTGATCAGCGAAATGATCCAGTTTGTGGCCATCCAGGGGGCACCGAGACTGAACAGCGCCAGCCCGATCATGGCGATGGTCGGTCCGATAACAATGGGGCTGATAATCTTGCGTACATGCCCAATGATGCCGGTGTAACCGAGAACGATTTCAAACACGGAGGCGATCATGATGGCTCCGGCGATTTCCTGGATTTGGATTTGCCACAGGGGTTCGGATCCGGTGAGTTTTTTGGCCGCTACCATACCGATAATGGCAAATGTGGGCCCCAAAAATGAGAACGTTCCACCCTGGATCACCGGCAGCTTGTTCCCCAAGGGGGACTGCTGGATCAGGGTGCAGATACCCGATGCGAAAAAGATGGTTGATATCATCAGCATCAGTTCTTCCGGAGGCAGTCCGATGGCTCCGCCGACAATGAATGGAATAAGCACGGTGGCACCGAACATGGTCAGATACTGCTGAATTCCAAGCAACACCGCCAGCGGCCATTTGGGCTTACTGCCAAGCGGGTAAACAATCCAATGTTGTTTTTCCTGTGTTAGTTCTTCGCTCATTATCTGATCTCCTCCTTCTGTTTATCCCCTTAGGGGGTTAATGATATACTCCTGTTTCAGAGTGTTATTTACAAAGGTGATTTAGTTGCCGTTAATCATCCCTGATTATAGGTATAGGGATATAAAATTTCCCACCGATGAGCCGGAGGAACCCGCAATTGGTCTTCTCGCATCAGCCGGATATCGTGCGGCTCAAATCGCCATACATGTCGGGCCGCAGATCCCGGAAAAACTGCCAGCCGTCCCGGACTTGCCGGATCTCATCCAGATCGAGGTCTGCCATTACAACCTCATCCTTGTCCTCGCTTCCCTTGACGAGTATCTCTCCACGGGGATCTACGAAATAGCTGGAGCCGTAAAATCGGCCGAATTCCCAGGGCTTTTCCAGGCCGACGCGGTTATTGGCACCAATAAAAACACCGTTGGCGACGGCCTGGGCCGGCTGCTCAAGCTGCCACAGGTACTGGGATTTACCGGCCGTGGTGGCCGAAGGGTTAAACAAAATTTCAGCGCCTTTCAGGGCCAGGACCCGGGCACATTCCGGAAAATGGCGATCATAGCAGATATAAATACCTATTTTGGCATAGGCGGTTTCAAACACCGGAAAACCCATATTGCCGGGTTTGAAATAGAACTTTTCCCAGAACCCCGGCCAGGTGTGAGGGATATGAATCTTTCTGAACTTTCCAAGATAGGTTCCGTCCGCATCCACGACGGCGGCCGTGTTATAGTAGACACCGTCGATTTCCATTTCATAAACCGGAATCACCATCACCATGCGGTATTTTTTGGCATATTCAGCCAGTCTCTCGACGGTCGGTCCCGGGACTTTTTCGGCTGTCTGGTACCACTTAGTGTCCTGCTCGGCACAAAAATAGGGTCCGTAAAAAATTTCCTGGAGGCAGAGAATTTGAGCGCCTTTTTCTCCGGCTTCTTCGATGAGCGGTATATGCTTCCGGATCATGGCCTCTTTGATCTCGACAGGAGAACCATCGTGTTTGGCATTGGAGGCCTGGACGTGGGCACATTTTACAATTCTGGACATAAATCCTCCCATATGAAAAAAATGTTTTTAGGTGTCTACCATTGATATTATTGCATTTATTGGCAAAATAGCAGGTTGCTCACAAAATTGCCTAAAATTAAAAAATGCCTAAATTGCCTAAAATTGAGGCATGCTATCAATTTTATCTGAATTTGACCTGCCAGGTTATGTATGGCTCAAATGATCGTAAATCTGCCATTTGCAACTTGCGTGGTTATAAAAAGACGTAGCGAAGCGACACCGGAAATTTAGTCATTTCAAATTTTAGCTCATCTTTCAGGTTTATCCGGGTTAATGATCCATTCCTGGAAAATCAGACTACTTATATTGTCAACAGGAAAATGCGTCAAGTTTTTTATGAAATCGTCTAATTCCGTGAATCCTTGTTATTTTATCAGCGGATAATAATTGACAATTTTCCCGGAAACGCCTAAAATCTCCGCTTGTTCCAAATTACAAGCATAGTTGATTGGTTGGCCGGCTGATTGGTAGACAAAGAGAATATTGGCACTAATTCAATGTGCTGTGAATTAGGAGGCGTCGTGTGTCCAATTTTCCATAATCGCAGATCAACTTTATTTCCAACTTAACCAATCAACTGCGTAACGATATTCAGAAGGAGGAACTCATTGTGAGTAATGTTGAAAAATTTAAGCATATGAGCAAAGGACTTGACCTGAAATTGCGGTTTAAGAACATGAGCGGGGCGATTCGTACGATCAAAGGAAACAACATTTTAGGAGGAGCTTGTGGTGTTCTTTGTCCGACCTCCCGCTTGTGCGAGGAAAAGTGCAGTGCGATGTTTAAATCTCAAAATCGTCCCGAAGGCGCTGACCGACCCATCCAGATCGGCCGGATCCAACGGTTTTTAATTGAACATTCCTGGGGTCGAGATATTGAAGTTTTTGAAAAAGCCGCTATGCGGCAGGAAAAAGTGGCTGTGGTGGGGTCCGGCCCCGGCGGATTGAGTTGTGCGGCTGAGCTGGCCAAAGATGGCTATCAGGTGACGGTCTTTGAGGCCAAACCCGAACCCGGGGGAGTACTTCGATATGGGGTCGTGTCTTACAGATTTGACATGGATTTCTTAGAAAATGAAATGAAAGATATCAAGTCTTTAGGAATCAAATTTCAATGCAACTCCGCCATCAGCGGCAAAGCGGGCGCCGAAAAATTATTACAGAACGGTTTTGAGGCGGTATTCCTGGCTCCCGGGCTCTGGGAGGCCGCCAGCATAAAGTCGACCGGCCGCGATATCGACGGGCTGTTTTCATCGGTGGATTATCTGTCTGCTTTACGAGACGGCCGCTTTGAAGAAATGGAAAAGAAAATTCAAGGTAAAACCGTAGCGGTTATCGGCGGCGGGTCGGTGGCCATGGATTGTATTGAGTCTGCCGTCAGGCTTGCGGCCAAAGATGTCTATCTGATTTACCGGCGTTCTTACTCTCAGATGCCGGCGGAAGCCGATGAGAGAATCGAGGCGCTTGAGTGCGGGGTTCATTTCCTGCTACTAAATCAACCGCTGGATTATGTAACAGATGACCAAAATCGCTTGATGGGATTGCAGCTGGTCCGCACCCGTTTGGGCGAGCCCGACGAGTCCGGTCGCAGACGGCCTGAGAATATCGCGGGTTCCGAATGGACCATGGATGCGGATGTGGTGATCGAGGCCATCGGCAACATCGCCGCTGAAGATTCACCGCAGTGGTATCCCAACATCCAAATTGATGATAAAAAACTTATCAAAGCGGATGCGGAAACCGGCAAAACCTCAGTTGACGGCATTTTTGCCGGCGGTGATATCGTGCGCGGGCCAGCCCTTGTGGTCCAGGCGGTTCAGGACGGCAAATTGGCTGCGGTTGCCATTAAGGAATATCTGAAGGAATGACGAATGACGAGTGACAAATGACGAATTGTGGAAGTCGCTCCGCTCCGTCAATTTGATTATAATTGCACTGAAAATGATAGCATTCCTTAATTAGACATTCGACCTTCGTCATTCGTCATTTTATGGATTCACTGAATATAAAATTGAGTCAATTATGCATAGCAAGCTCGCTATATAGGAGGAAACGTCGTGGCAAATAACATCGATTTATCCATAGATTTTTGTGGTGTAAAATTTAAAAATCCGTTCCTGCTTTCATCTTCTCCGGTTTCCAACAGTGCCGAGATGGTGGCCAGATCATTTGAGGCCGGCTGGAGCGGTGTGGTCTTTAAAACCTTGAATTCCGATCGGCTGCCGATCGTACACCCATCACCAAGAATGGCCTGCATTGATTACGGTGCCAAAAAGGGGGTTGCCGTTCAGAACGTTGAGATGATCTCAGACCGACCCCTGAAGGATAATCTGACAGATTTTCTATATCTGAAAAAGAACTATCCGGACCATCCCATCATTGCCAGCATCATGGGTTTTTTTACCGATGAATGGGTATATTTAGCCAAGGCTGCTGAGGACAACGGCGCCGACATGCTGGAGTTGAACTTTTCCTGTCCACATATGTGTATCGAAGGCGCCGGCCATAAGGTCGGCCAGGCATTTCAACTGTTGGAAGGATTCACCGAAGCCGTCAAAAACGCGGTATCCATTCCGGTGATCGCCAAGATGACACCGAACATTACCGACATGAATGAACCGGCCATCTACGCCAAAAACGGTGGCGCCGATGCGATCTCCGCCATAAATACCGTCAGAGGCATTTCGGGCGTTGGTCTGGATGATTTTGTTCCGACACCGAATGTTTTCGGCAAAGGCGCCATCAGCGGTACCTCAGGCCCGGCCGTCAAACCGATCGGACTGAATTTTATTGCCTCCATGGCCAAAAATGAGCAGCTTGGATTACCTTTGTCCGGCATCGGCGGCATTGAGACCTGGATTGATGCGTTGGAATTTCTCCTGGTAGGCGCTTCAACGCTGCAGGTCACCACCGGAATTATGCATTACGGTTACCGGATTGTTGAGGACATGATCGAAGGCCTCAGCGATTTCATGGCCGAACGGGGAGTTGACAGAATCTCCGATCTGGTGGGCAAAGCACTGCCAAACCTCCATGAAACCGAAGACTTTGAAATTGATCGGCAGGGCATCACCCAATACGATCTGGATCGTTGTATCGGCTGCGGTCAATGTTACATCGTATGCCAGGATGGTGCCGGTCAGGCGATTGAATGGGATGCTGAAACCCGCCGGCCGAATTTAATTGAGGATAAATGCTTGAGCTGCATGTTGTGTAAATTTGTTTGCCCGGTACCCGAACTGATTTCCTTCAAGGAGATGCCCGCAGATTGGCATCGACGGGAGACTGCGGTGATGGACAGCAGTATGGAAAAAGATGTAAAAGTAGAGCCATTTACAAAGGAGGGTCCAAATGAGTGTGTTATTTAAAGGTGGAACCATCGTAAACGCTACCGGCCGCTACCTGGCCGATGTATTTGCCGATGGCGACAAAATCAAAGCCATCGGTATCGATCTGGACAATCCGGCCGATGAAGTCGTCGATGCCAAGGGGAAATACATTCTTCCGGGGGCGATTGATCCCCATACCCACATTTCCATGCCGTTTATGGGGACCCATGCCCAGGACGATTATGAGACCGGCACCATCGCAGCGGCCTGTGGCGGCATCACTTGTGTCGTTGATTTTGATTTGCAGCAAAAGGGAGAAACCCTGCTTGAGGCGCTGGAACGAAAAAAAGCACTGGCGGAAGGCAAAGTCTGCGTGGATTATTCTTTGCATCCGGCGATCATGGACCCCAGACCGGATGTGATCGATGAGGTTAAAAAGGCCTGCCTGGAATACGGTACGCCGAGTTTTAAAATATTTATGGTCTATGATTTTCGGGTGGATGATGCCACCATGATCAAGCTGCTGGAAGTCACTAAGAAATACGGCGGCCTGGTCCAGGTTCATGCGGAAAATGTTTACATTATTCAGCATATGAACGAGGTTCTTGAAAAAGAAGGAAAACTGGAACCTTATTATCATGCCGTCAGCCGCCCGAACATCGCCCCCGAACATCGCCGAAGAAGAGGCCGTCGGCAGGGCCGCCAAAATGGTGGAGTTGACCGGCTCGCGCATTTATATCGTGCATCTGTCTTCCAAAGAGGGACTGTGCAAGGTCCAGGAAGCCCGCAACAACGGAGTTGACGTCTATGCCGAAACCTGTCCCCAGTATCTGTTGCTTGACGATGAACGCTACAAAGAACCGGATTTCAACGGCGCCAAATACGTCATGTCTCCGCCATTGAGAACCAAAGAAAGCAACGCTGCCCTCTGGGAAGGATTGCGAAGCGGCGACATTCAGGTGGTAGCCACCGACCACTGCCCCTTTGATTTTAAGGGTAAAAAGGATATGTTCGGCAAAGACGACTATAAAAAAATTCCCAACGGCGCTCCCGGCATTGAAACCTTGGCGATGCTGTTGCATTCCGAGGGCGTCGTCAAAGGCCGCATCAGCCTGGAACGTATGGTGAATATATTGTCCACCGGCACGGCGCGCATGTTTGGTCTGAAAGACAAGGGCGAGATTGCAGTGGGCAAGGATGCGGATATCGTCGTCTTTGATCCCAATCAAACCTTCACCATCTCCCAGGGCAAACTGCACATGAATGTAGACTACACCCCGTTTGAAGGCTTTGAAATTACCGGCATGCCCAGCGCGGTTTACTCGCGCGGGGAAAAAGTGGCTCGCTGGAACGGCAACCAGATGGAGTTTGTGGGTAAAGTTGGCCACGGACGGTTTGTGAAGCGCGAGCCCTTTGAGGGATTTTAAAAATTTTTTCTCACATTGAAAACCCGGCCCTCTCGGCCAGGTTTTCTGTGTGAGAAAAAATATCAGGCGTTATTTCTCATTGGCCGATTGCAAAATTGAGTGCAACAGCACATTGGCTCCGGCTTCACAATCCTCCCAGCGGCTGTTTTCCACCTCGACGTGACTGCGGCCGCCGATGCTCGGAATGAAAACCATAGCGGTTGGACAAACCTGGTTCATATAACTGGCATCATGTCCCGCACCGCTGACCATGTGCAGACTGGAATATCCAAAGGCCTCGGCCGCATCCAAAACAAGCTGTACCCGTTTTTCATCAAAGGGGGAGTGCTCTACCCGCCAGGTTTCTTCGATTTTAATCGGACACCCCCTGCGGGCTGCGATGTCCTCAAAGTCCTGGCGAACCAGTTGCCACGCTTTTATTGCATGGTCATCATCCCAGGAGCGGATGTCCACCGTAAAATGAACTTTATCCGGG
>CALZJV010000479.1 GCA_945787595.1 uncultured Desulfobacterales bacterium
ACACCATCGATCGCAGTAATTGTATATTCCGGAGATAAAATTTTTGTTTTTAGCGAGTTTTTTGATGTCCTCTTTTTTCATGTATGACAAGATCCTTTAAAGGTTCGATAAAAATATATGCTAAACAAATTAAAGTTGAGGTAATTAAGATTATGAATAGGCCGCGCCAAAACCACCCAAAACTCCCATGCGTTCAAGATATTCTCTGCGGGATATATCCTTTTTTGCCATAATGGCCCCCTTAAGGAAAGGCGGGAAATTTTTGCTGACATTACCTGTCAACACTGCACGTAAGCGTTATTATCCGCATCTTACCCGAAAGTTGTCAATCATTTTTCAGAAAACATGGTATATTCTTGCGATGACATCCGGCCAGGTTTTATCCTGACCGTCTTACCTTCTGAATTCATGTATTCACATAAACAACATGGCAAAAGCTTTAGATTTATTCAAAATCGAAAACCTGGTCCTCTGGGCCAGGTCAGAGAAATTTTGCTATGCCGTAAATCAAGGCCGTGGAATGCTGGAATACTGGAATGCTGGAATACTGGGTTTAGCGGAATGGGATCTATTTTTACATAGATGGCACGAATCAGAACATAAAATCGGACTATCATCCGCTTTTGATTTCCACGATTCCATCATTCCACTATTCCGTTGGGGTTAAAGCACAAGCCCTCCGGGGTGGACCAAAGCCGGGCCCTCTGGACCAGGATCTTTACTATTGCCAAAATCCCTATTCGTGTCTTACATTGACCTATAATTAATTCTGTTTTTGCCGAAGATCCGGTTTGAAACCAGCCGATGTGCGTCTGCGTGGCTTACAGAAGCGGTTTACGGCCGGCTGACTAAATTTTCTGATCCTGCCCAACCTTGAATATTTAGTGAAACCAGGAACAAGGGGAGCATTATGATCGACATTCCCGGATTTCAGGTCGGAGAAAAAATTTATGAAAGTGTGCGGTCCGTCGTCTACCGGGCCAAAGAAACGGAGGACGATCGACCGGTTATTTTAAAAACGCTTAAAGAGGAGTATCCCGACCCGCAGGAAATTTTGCGCTACCGGCAGGAGTACGAAACCACCCGTCGTCTGAATGTTGCCGGGATACCGCAACCCATCGGTCTCGAACGAGCCGGCAATCGACTGATTCTGATCACCGAAGATATCGGCGGCCAGGATCTAAAAACATTGCTGAAAACCCATACGTTTACCCTTCGGCAGCTGTTGAAAATGGCCGCTAATATTGTCCGTATTTTAAGGGAAATTCACGTCGCCAATCTCATTCACGCTGACATCAAGCCATCCAATATTGTATGTAATCTCCAAACCAAGCACCTCCAAATCATTGACTTCGGTTCTGCGCGGGCCCTGTCGGATGCCGTATCCGTAGGTAAAATCCAAGTATTGGCCGGAACCCTGTCGTATATGTCGCCCGAGCAGACCGGAAGAATGAACCGGCCGGTCGACCGGCGCACGGATTTTTATTCTCTGGGCGTGGCGCTATATGAACTATTTACCGGCAAACTTCCATTTGAAACCACCGATGCCCTTGAGCTGGTTCATGCCCACATTGCCCGACAACCCAGGTTACCAAGTGAACTGAACAGCGAAGTCCCCGGCGGTCTGTCCGACATCATTATGAAGCTTCTGGCCAAAAATCCCGAGGACCGCTACCAGAGCAGCCGGGGTATTGAAGCGGATCTGATCGAGTGCCTCCGGCGCCTGGAGAATACCGGACGGATAAATGCATTTCCTTTGGCCCGGCAGGACGTGTCCGACCAATTTCAGATATCCCGCAAACTGGTCGGCCGGCAAAAGGAAATCGATACCCTGGCGGCGGCTTATGACCGCGTCAGCCGGGGCAGTAAGGAGATGATGCTCATTGCCGGTCCAGCCGGGATTGGAAAAACCGCTCTGGTACTGGAAATCGCTAAAGAATTTGCCCGCCACCGGGGGCTATTTTTGCAAGGGCAATTCGACGCAGCGGATCGCAATGTCCCCTATGCTGCCATTGTTGCCGCCTTGCATGACCTGGTGCGCCAACTGCTGACCGAAAGCCAGGAACGCCTCTTGCTGCGGCGCGAACGTATTCTGGCGGTTTTAGGGGCCAACGGACAGGTCCTGCTGGATCTGATCCCGGATGCGGCCGCCATTGTCGGAAACCAACCTCCCGTGATGGCGCTAGAACCCGCCGCCGCTCAAAGACGCATCAAACTTGTCCTGTTGAACTTTATCCGCGTATTTTGTCGGCCGGAACAACCGCTGGTTTTGTTTCTGGACTCTTTAAATCTGGCCGATGCTGCTTCACTGGACCTGATCCAGTCCCTGATGGTCGATGACGGGATCGAATTTCTATTATTGATTGGCGCCTATCGGGATGAGGAGACCGGCACCGGCCACCCGCTTCATAAGGCGCGGGAAGCCCTTCGGGAGCAAAGCGCCACCGTTGGGCATATGGATCTGGAAAACCTTAATCCGGAACACATTGCGCTGGTCACCGCCGATACCTTGAGGTGCAATCGCCAAACGGCAGAATCCCTGGTCCAGGTTCTGGTCGAAAAAACCGGGGGGAACCCGTTTTTTTTGAATGAATTCTTAAACCTGCTGTATTCTGAAAACCTGCTGCATTTTGATGGCGGCCAACAGCGCTGGCAGTGGGATATTGCGGAAATCCGCAGCCGGATGATCACCGACAACGTGGTTGAACTGCTGTCCGATAAGCTGCAACGTCTCGATGATGAAGCTCTGGAAGTGATTACCATGGCCGCTGCAATAGGCAGTCAATTTGATCTGCAGACTTTGGCCGTATCCTGCAAAAAATCCCGGGAGCAAACGGCCGCTGCCCTGAGCCGGGCCAAGATCGAGGGCCTGATTGTGACGCTTGGCACTGCCTGTCTGGAGCGATACGGTGACTCGGACATGGGAAAGCTGCTGGAGGCACCCGCCGACCATCTTTTAAACTGCGAGTTTAAATTTTCCCATGACCGCATTCAGCAGGCGGCCTACGCATTGGTACCAGAGTCTGAGCGTTGCATGCTGCATTACCAGATCGGCAAGCGGCTGCAGCAGAATGCACCGCTGGATGAGGGGGCCGACCATATTTTTTTGGTGGTCGATCAGCTCAATGCCGGGCGGGTTATGTTAACCAGCGAACCGGAACGCATGAAACTGGCCGAATTAAACCTGTCAGCCGGGAAACGGGCCAAAGCGGCTGCCGTCTTTGCTATCGCCCTGCGCTATTTTAAAACCGGTTTGGATTTGCTGGATGAAAACTGCTGGGAGGCTCATTATGATCTGGCACTGGCGCTGCACGCCCAAACCGCGGAAGGGGCGTTTCTGTGCTCCGACACCAATGAAATGGAAAAAGTGGTTCGGATTGTCCTGCAACATGCGCGCAGTCCCCTGGATCAAGCGACGGTTTATGAAGTCAGAATCCTGGCACTGACCGCCCAAAACCGCTGGGCGGAAGCTTGCCGGGCAGCCCTGGAAATCCTGCGAAAACTGGGATTGAATTTGCCAACAGCACCGGGCAAATTGCAAATCTGGCGGAGCCTGCTGAAGACGAAACTTATGATGGCCGGAAAATCCTTCGACCACCTGGCACACCTGCCGCCCATGACGGACCCGTCTACAATTGCAATCATGCGGATCATCATGCGGGCCAATGCCGCCCTGGCGACGATTTATCCGGAGCTGTATCCGGTGTTGGCCAATGAGCAGCTTCGATTAACCGTGCGCCACGGCAACGGGCCGGCCTCGGCCACCGCCTATCTGAATTACGGGATGCTCCTGGGATCGAAAGGTGACATGGAGGCCGGTTATCGGTTCGGACAGCTGGCGCTGCGGTTTTTGGAGCAGCCCCAGGCCGAGGTTTCCCGAATTCCGACCCGTTTTGCCTTTAATCTCATCATGCGTCACTGGAAAGAGCATCTCAGGGAAACCCTTGCGCCATTTCTGGAAATCCACCAGGCCGCCCGGGAGATCGGCGATCTTTTTTATATCACCTATTCCAGTGCCTTTTATTGCGTGCACATGTTTTTAAGCGGATGGGAGCTGGCTGAAATCGAAAAGACCATGGCCGCACACGACCCCGTCGCCAAGGCCACCGGCGTGCAGGCAGGCTATTATTTCATGCGGCTGTATCGGCAGGTGGTGGCCAATTTGCTGAATTCCGTCGCCGATCCATGCCGTCTGGCCGGCCACTTTTATGACGAAGAAAAAATGCTGGCGATTGACACGGAGGCCGACAATAAAGGCCGGGATTTTGGACTCTACAACTGCAAATTGTTGCTGTGTCTACTATTTCGACAACCGGCGCGAGCCGTTAAAAATGCCGACCGGGTTGAGGAAGTAATGGAAGGCGCCACCGCCCTGGGATCCGGGGTGCCGAGTTTTTACTGCTGGAGTTCCCTGGCGCGCCTGGCCTGTTATCCGGATGTCGGGCCCCAGGAAAAGGGGCAGATCCTCAAGCGAGTTGAAGATGCTCAGACCCAACTGCAGCGCTGGGCCCGGCAATCCCCGCTGAACCACCGGCACAAGTATGATCTGGTCAACGCCGTGCGCCATTGGGTTCTTGGCCGGGATTCGGCTGCCATGGACCTCTTTGACCGAGTCATAAAGATGGCCGGAGACGGCGGATTTCTTCATGACAAAGCCATGGCCAATGAACTGGCGGCACGCTTTTACCTGGAAAAAGACAAGATCTCCATTGCCCGGGCCTACATGACCGAAGCACGATACAACTACTTGCGCTGGGGGGCCGCGTCAAAGGCGCGGGATCTGGATGAAGCCTTTCCCGAATTGTTGTCGGCCGTCAGCGGACCTCCTCAGTCTGCTCTATTAAACGGCCTGGCCGATGTGACTATCACAAGCAGCGATACTAGCGAGAGGCTGGACCTGGCGTCGGTGCTCAAGTCCACCCAGGCCATGTCTAGTGAAATTGTGCTGGCCAATTTACTGGAAAAACTGTTGAACATTACCATGGAAAATGCCGGTGCCCAAAGGGGTTTTCTGGTACTGGAATCCGGCGGACAGCTTTTGGTGGAAGCCGAAATGTCGGTGGACCGTCAAGATGTCACGGTTCGTCAGTCCACTCCTTTGGAAAGCAGTCATGCGCTTTCACGGTCCCCGGTCGTACTGGATGATGCTGCCAATGAAGGAAAATTCACCAATACTCCCTATGTTTTAAAGATCCGGCCCAAATCGATATTGTGCATGCCGTTGACTACCAAAGACAAGCTGGCCGGCGTTTTATATCTGGAAAACAACCTGGCCACAGGCGCATTTACACCAGGGCATCTGGAGGCATTGAAGGTGCTCAGTTCCCAGGCAGTTATATCACTTGAAAACGCCCGGTTATATGACCGGTTGGCGGACTACTCCCGTTCTCTGGAAGCGGTCATCGCCGCGTTAAACCTGGCCCAGGAGGTCCAACAGAACTTGCTGCCTCAGCGGCCGCCGCAGCTGGAAACCATCGATGTGGCCGGTCGAAGCCTTTATTGTGATGAAACCGGTGGAGATTACTACGATTATATCGAACTGCCAAACGGCAGTCTGGGTATCGTTGTGGGAGATGTCAGTGGGCACGGCGTTTCGGCTGCATTGCTGATGGCCAGCGTGCGGGGGTATCTGCGCGCACGGGCAACCCTGTCCAGCGCCATCGGCGACATTATCACCGGAGTCAATCGGCTGATTTCAGTGGATACGGCCGAAACAGGGCAGTTCATGACCTTGTTTTACCTGGTGGTCGAACCTCGAAAAAACCGAATCATCTGGGTTCGGGCGGGTCATGATCCGGGGTTTCTTTACTGTCCCCATAGCGATCAGTTTGAAGCGCTTTCCGGTGCTGGAATGGCCCTGGGAGTCGATGAGAACTGGAAATACGAGGACTACAACCGCGCAATCAAGCCGGGCCAGATCGTGCTGTTGACCACTGATGGCATATTTGAAGCCCATAGTCCGGAAGGGGAGATGTTCGGCAAAGAGCGGTTTAAAGGGATCGTGCGCAAAAACGCCGATTTGGAAGCTGAGGGAATCCGCAAGGCAGTCTTCGACGCGGTGACTGAATATCGGGGGGATGAACCCCAGGAGGATGATATAACACTGGTGATTTTAAAATTTTCTTAGAACACCCCGACGCGGAGGAGCCGGAGAATTGAAGATTGAAGATTGAAGATTGCAAATTGAATATTTGTGGATGTCGCTCTCCGAGGCGTAGGCGCTACAACCCCTACGAGCCGGAGGCTTCGCTCCGTCTTTTTTAACATCAAAATCGCATAAATTATTAGAAATTAGGTTGTAATGACGTTTCATTTTCGATCAGACCGCCCGTTTTGTTGGCCGGCGGCCGGGCTGAAACCTGACACTTCAATAATCTGACAGCATGTTGCCAGATAAAGCACCCTAAAGGCCTAAACCCAGATAAACCGGAAATAACAAATTACAAGCACTACCTGATCTTAAAATTGGGCCAAATAAATTTTAAATTACAATATCGAAATTTCAAATAAGATCAAAAACCGATTGTTTGGAATTTTGAATTTCGGTCATTGTGATTTTTTTGGTATTTGTGATTTGATATTTGGAATTTTAATTGCTGACGCCCCTGGCCCAGACCAAACTTGCATGAATCTGGAAGATAAGACATTATTTGGATCTCTTGCAGTGAACAGTAAAAACCCGTCATATCGCACCAGGGCGGGCTGAACACTAAAACCTGAAACCTCCATTTTTTGACGACATACTGTCAGAATAAACGCGATAAGGTCATAAATGCAGGAATCTATCATTCAATTGGATCATGTCAGCCGGCGATTTGGCGGTCGAGATGTGCTGAAAGGTATTGACTTGCAGGTGCCTGCCGGAACAATTACAGGTCTGGTGGGACCCAATGGCTCAGGCAAAACCACACTGCTGAAGCTGATGGCGGGCTTTATCAAAACCACATCCGGTGATGTTCGCCTGTTCGGATATGATCCTTTCGTCCAACGCTCCGAAGTCATGCGCCGTGCGCGATTTGCGTTTGCACCACCTGCCGTCTATGGTTCGCTCACCGCCTGGGAACACCTGAAATTTCTTTCTGCTA
>CALZJV010000480.1:0-5502 GCA_945787595.1 uncultured Desulfobacterales bacterium
TTTTCGCTATAGCGACAGTGGCGTTGACTCCGCCGAGACTTTGACCGAAAATATACACATTGCCGGGAGTAATTGTGGGATTTGACATTATGTACTCAATTGCAGAGACAGAATCTTCATAAATTCCGTATCGAGATGGTGTACCCTCAGACTGACCATACCCTCGATAATCAAAAGTAAAGACGTTGAAATTATTCAGTGGGAGCCAGCAGATTTGATTAAAGTAATATGTCAAATTTCCAAAATTACCGTGAAAATGGATTACCGTTCCGACAGCATCCCCCACAGCAGGAATAAACCAACCGTGTAATTTAGTGCCGTCCTTGCTTTTGAAGAACACTTCTTCATAGTGAAGATTATATTGATCAGGCGTTTTATAAAGGGTTTGATTGGGTTGATAAAACCTATTGTTTAAACATCCTGGCATCAATAGCAGGGCAATTGCACAGATTAATATCAAAAGGACATTTTCAACATTTCTTATCTGCCTTTTTTGTGCTTGCCTGTTTTTTTTCCTTTTAGCCTTACCCAAATCCATAAGCCTCGACCGATTATCAGCGGTTAGAAAACAAAAGCCTCCAAAGGGCAAAAAGCCCTAATGGAGGCTTTATATCGGTATCTTCAGGCATCTTTTTCTCTTGGTTTTAGCTCCGAAGGCTGGGGTTCAAATCCCTAAAAAGGCTTCCCTGAACATATCGCTTTTAAGCAATTCTTGGCCGGAGCCCTGGCCGACTATTCTGCCGGTCTGCAGGACATATCCCCGGTCGGCCAATTCCAGGGCCTCACGCACATTTTGTTCCACCAGCAGGATGGTCATGCCTTCTTCTTTGAGTTTTCGGATGGTGTCGAAGACCTCGTCCACCAGCAGCGGGGCCAATCCCAGTGACGGTTCGTCCAGCATCAGAATCCGGGGTCTGGACATCAAACCGCGTCCGATTGCCACCATTTGCTGCTCTCCGCCGGACAGGGTGGAAGCCGGCTGGTTTTGGCGTTCTTTTAATTTCGGAAAAAGGGTGTATACGAAATCAAGGTTTTGCCGGACTTGCTGGGTATCGCTAAGAATGTAGGCGCCCCGTAGATAATCCCCAAGCGGATTATTTTTTCCGTGTCGAGTTTCTGGATTTCACGGCCCTCGAATCGAATGCGACCTTCAAAGGCATGCTGGGTTCCCATTACCGCCCTTAGCAGTGTCGACTTACCGGCGCCGTTGGAACCAAGCACAGATACCGTTTCACCCTGACTCACCTGAAGAGATATTCCCTGAAGAACCGGCAAACCGGAATAGCGAACCTTGATGTCGTCGATTTCGAGGATTTTCTCAGTCATGACTCACCTTGCGGCTGGATACTCGATGCTCGATACTGGATGCTCGATTCTCGATGCTGGATGCTTGATGGTTAATCATGAGAATGCCATTATTTATATTATTTAATGAGACTGAGCGAAGCGATTCCATAAATCTTCAATCTTCAATCATCAATCGTCCTTCTTCATCCATGCTCCTCAGCATAGCGCTCGCCCAGATAGGCTTTAATCACGGCGGGATCATTGGCGATCTCCTGCGGGTTGCCTTCGGCAATTTTTCGGCCGGAATCCAAAACAACGACCCGGTCGCTGATTTTCATTACGAGTTCCATCACGTGTTCGATCAGCATGACGGTGATACCCAACTCATAATGCACGTGATTGATGCTGGCCAAAATCTCTTCGATTTCACTGGGATTTAAGCCGGCGGCAACTTCATCAAGCAGCAGCAGCTGTGGGTCCGAACCAAGGGCGGTTGCCATGGTCACACGTTTCTGGGCTGCCACCGGCAGTTCACTGACCAGGTAGCCGGAAAGCTCCTGCAGGTTTAAAAATTCCAGGATTTCCGCCGCGCGGGCTTTGGCCCGGCTGCGGGACCGGGTTCGCATGAAACAGCCGACCATGACGTTTTCTTCAACGTTGAGATCGCCGGAGGCGACGTACACCTGAAAGGTGCGGGCCAGGCCGCGGCGGGCGACCTCATGTGCTTTTAACTCTGTAATATCTTTACCCTCAAAAAGTATCTGACCCGAGCTGACCGGATGCAGACCGGAAATACAGTTGAAAAGTGTTGTTTTGCCGGCGCCGTTGGGTCCGATCAAACCGAGCAGCTCGCCTTTCTCCATGGTGAAGGAAATATCACTGTTGGCTCTCAATCCGCCAAAATCCTTGGTGACATGTTGAACATCGAGCAGCGCCATTATTTGCGTTTCCTCCGCCGTATTTTTTCGACGATACCCCAGATCCCACGGGGTTCAAAGGCCGAAACGGCCATGATGATCATCGCATAAATAATCAGATCGATGCCGACCAGTCCCGCCGTGGCGCCCAGCCATTCCTTGAGATAGCTTTTGAGCGGGATCAAAATGCCGGCCCCGATGATCGGACCCCACAACGATCCGGCACCGCCAAGCATGGCCATCAGGGCGATCAGAATCGATATATCCAGGCTCATGGTATCTTCGGGCTCGATGGCTTTAATGTAACAGGCGTGGAAAGAGCCCACGACGCTTACAAAGGCAGTTGCGATGGCATATGTTTTGACTTTCGCCCAGCGCACATTGATGCCCAGCGATCGGGCCACTTCTTCGTTATCCTTGATGGAACGTAGCTGGAATCCCAACCGCGATTTGCGAAACCAGTTTATGTAAAGAATACCGATCAGGAAAACCCCTAAAATGACATAATAGTAGTAGACATCTTCTTTAAAAATAAGTCGCCAAAAATCCGGAGGATGATATTTAATCGGAGATATCTCGAGGCCTCTGGCGGCTCCTACAAATTCCCAAACTTCAAATAGGGCTTTGAGTACCAGAGATGTGGCAATCGTGGCAATGGCGAAATAATGGCCTTTGAGCCGGAAGAGGGGATAGCCGATGATAAATGACCAACCGACGGAAAAACATACGCCAATGGGCATGGATACCCAAAACGGGATGTCCCAGCGAATCAGCATGACCGCGGTGGTATAAGCCCCGATACCCACGTACTGGGCCTTGCCCAGATCGACCTGGCCGCCGTAGCCGCCAATGGTATTCCAGCCCATGCCATAGATAGAGAACATCAGAAACTGAATCATGGTAGCCATGGCAAAGGCCGAAAGCGGCAGCAGCGGGAAAATTAACAAATAAATCAATACCGCGCTGGCAATCGTCAGGTCGAGGCGGGGAAAGTCTGAAAAATCCAGGGAATTTTTTATTGTTTCCATCCAAACAATCCCCTGGGCCTGAAAACCATAATTATAAAATAAGCCAGATACACCCACATATACTTAAAGGAGGTCATGGGAACATTTGCCATCCAGTCGATATTGAAGGTATACGTAAAAAAATCCCAGAATCCCGGAATTTCGGTTATCATTCCCACCACCAGCCCGGCAAAAAAGGCCCCGGGCACACTGCCAAACCCGCCCAGGGCAACGATCGCGAAAGCGATCATGGTAAACAAAAGCCCCATAAATGGATTGACCGACCAGAAGTTGACAATCAGAGCACCGGCGACGGTGACAGTACCGCCACCAATTCCCCAGGCCAGAGCATTCATCCTTTGGGTGGGAATCCCCATGTAGCGGGCGCCCTGGGCATTGAGGGAGGTAGCGGTCAGAGCCTTGCCAATCTTGGTGCGGTTCATGAGTAACCAGACACCCCAGAAGGACACAACCGAAAGGCCGGCCGCCGCCAGCTTGGTTGCCGGGAGTATGACGCCCATTCCGATATCAAAGCTTTTACCTACCAATATCCCGTGATGGAGGGCGCGATCCTCAGATCCAAATACAAGCAAGGCTAAATTTCGCAAGAAAAGCATAAGCCCGAAAGTTCCGAGCAATTGCGCTATCATGGGGCCTCTTAGCAGAAACTTGACAAAACCGATGTAGCACAGGACCCCCAGCAAGAACCCCACAGCAGCCGCCAGCGGCAGTGTGAACAATGGATCAATGCCGGTTGCCGTCGCCGTCAGCAATCCGGTATACATGCCGATCATAAGAAATTCGCCGTGAGCAAAATTGACAATATCCATCACACCGAAAATAATCGTCAGGCCCAAGGCAACCATGGCGAGAACCATTCCGATCAATAATCCGGCAACTATGGAACTTAGAAGAATATCCATCTTAACTTGTTTGCTTCCCGGAGATTAAACCCATCCATGCCCATCCCTCGCAGGAAATGGAGGGATGGGAGATGGCTTTTATTTCGCCTCAGAAGACCTGGTTCTCTTAACCAGGTCAGAGACAATTTGCTATGCCATAAGAGATCATGAGGGAGGTTTTGCCGGTTTTGCCCGTTTGTCTGTTTCCGTCGGCCTCGCTGAAGAGTAAAACTTCCACATCCAAGCAAGCGGAAAACCATGCATGAAATAATTTTTACGCTTAATTTAAGGCGAATTAGCTATTTTTATCCTCCGATAACCGGCTAACCGGCAGAACCGGCTCAACGGGCTAACCTGTCTCAAAAGTACTCTGTGCTTGGCTCCCTTTCAGGGGGCTCGATAAAACCGGGCCCTCTGGACCCGGATTTTTACTTACTAGAATTTGGGAAAAGGATAGATCATTTCAGCGGATGCGACATCAAAGGGATAGACGATCTGCAGACCCATGCTTCCGTCAGACCCTTTCTGATATTGGCCGATGAGACCGGAGCCCATCACATTTTGCCCTAACTCTTCACCGGAAGTCGCAAATTTAATTCCGGCCCAGGGTACCACCAACTCTTTGCCGGCGATATTAAGGTCATTGGCGGCCTGCTGAATGTCGGCCGATTTGGCTGAGCCTGCCTTTTCAAGCACATGCACCCAGGTTTGCAGCCCCGTGAAGGATCTGGCCGAAGCGCCACCCAGGTCATTTCCGGTTTTGGCTTTATAAAGCGCGTTCACCTGCCCGGCCACTGGTTTTAGCTGGACGACTTGAGGTAGGAATACGGTTCGAGTCAAAATGCCCTCAATGCTATCTCCCAACGTACTGCGAAATTCAGGCTTATCAAATCCGGCATCCTGACCCCAGATGATTTTGGGTTGAACTTTCTGGGCTTTTAACGTCTTGATCATCAGAATGGCATCCGATGTATAGGAAGCAAACAAATACACGTCGGCTTTAGATGCTTTCAGGGAACGTACTTCACTGGAAAGATCCGGTGCTTTTGCTGAATAAAGCATCGATTTTCTTAAATTGAATTTATATTTGCCAGAAAAATCCTTTATCAATGCAGATACAAAAGATCCCCATTCGCTGTTTTCACAGGCAGATGCTATGTTTGCAAGGTCTGTCATCGGTACGGCTGCAACCCCCTTGACCTTACCTTCAGCCAAGCCCACCAACAGTTCAAACAGATCTTTGGTAAACCAGACATCATGGGGTGTCGTCCGCCAGAACCATTTGAAACCGCGTTTGGTAAGGGCGGGGGAGGTGGATGAGCCGTTGATCATCGGCACGCCGTATTGCTCGGCCACAGCGCTGACGGTTTTGGTCACGGAGCTGTGGTA
>CALZJV010000480.1:5523-10650 GCA_945787595.1 uncultured Desulfobacterales bacterium
TTGGCAATCTCGACGGCCAATTCTACACCGGCACGCAACTCGCGCCCGGCAGCGGCGGCACCACCGGTCAGCGGGTAAATGGCCCCAATTTTAATGGTCTTTTGAGCCAGGGCCCCCGCCGGGATTATCATCGCGATAACCAACATCAGACTCAACACGCACAAACCGTATCTCAAAGCTTTTTTCATTGTGTGTCCTCCTTTCAAATTTTAGTAGCACCTAAATTTTACGTAGATGTGATTTTATGATTTAGGTTCAGAAACTCTAATGGATTCATTCCAGCCTGTCAATGCAAAATATAAGGGACGTACTAATGGTAGACGTGAAGATTTGATTGATGGTGGATTGATACGCAGCCAAGGTGGCTGGGCCAATGTGAAGGCGATGCGGCGCGCGAAAATATTTGAGAAAGCCGATGAGCGCATCTTAGGTGATGGAGATTTTGTTCAGGTAGTTTTAGCGGCCGCTGAGGAATAGATGAAGCGCCATTACGCCTTGCAGGCAAACGGTGTAAACCTTGAAAGCTTGGCTGAGCGCGTAGCTGAAATATTTGATTTACCGTCCTCAGAACTTTGGATACCAGGAAAACACCGGCGACGGGTGCGGGCTAAAAGTGTTCTGTGTTATTGGGCAAACCAGGAGTTGGAGGTCAGCATGTCAGAGTTGTCTCGTCGAATGAAGGTATCTGTGATGGCCATCAGCAACGCGGTTCAGCGTGGTGAAAAAATTGCGAAGAATCTTAATATATCATTTTTTAACCAAACTTCACATTTCGTTATTTGTCGTTAAACTTTAAAACTTGAGAACGTCCCTTAAATTTCCATCACGTATTGCCGGGCGTATTCTTGTTGAGTCATCGTGACAATTGCACCCGATTTCGAGGCCTCTGCGAGTTTCTCGATGATCCTTTCGAACTGGTTGAACATGTGCTCCCCGCTCGAGAAATTATGCGGATGCGCCCATAGATGAAAAACACGTTTCTTGCGAATCGCATGACGCAAGAGATGATCCCAGCGTCTTAGAGTGATTCGAACAGGGATTTTCTTGCGCACTCCGAACCGCCAGTTCAGCACAAAGCCTGCCGGAACCTTGACAAGCTTACCTTCTTCAGCATGTTCCTGAGATGTGCGGAAGATATTGATTTCATCCAGCAAATTCACCATACGTCCCTTTAACGTTGTTCTGTCGGGCTTCAATGCCTCTCGATAGGCTATAAAACCATATTGCGGCAAAAGATCGGCATATCCTACCAGATTGCGGGGATACACAATGGTCAACCTCTCCCCCTGAAAGGCCGGAAGTGATTTGAGACACTCCATTTCATGCCTGAATTGTGCCTCGCTGACCCATGATTCATGCAAAGGCGTATGGGTAAAACCATGCGCCGCAATTTCATGTTCGGGACACGCAGCCACCACATTGAAGGCGTCCGCATTCAACCAGCCGTCTACGATTCCCTGCGTCATCTCCCGTTTGAAGGCTGCGATCCAGCGATTTGCGGCAGCATTGTCCCTATCAGGAAAAAATCGCTCTTTTTGTTCGCGATACGCTTCTGGTGAGAGCGTAAACGCTCCGACAAACGCAAACGTCGCTTTGAGTTCATAGCGCCCAAGCAACTGCACAAGCTGTTCATACACCCCGGTCAGACGATCATGACGAAAATATTCGTGCTGGCTGGCGGAAATCCAATCCGCAATTCCCCACTTTCCTTCACAATCGAATGAAATTAAACAGGTGGCCTGGGGCATCATTATCCCTCTTTTCGCACAAGGAAATCACCGATTGCCAGCGCGTCCAGATTGCCATTGAGAAATGATCTGATGGCATCGTTTGGTGAACACACAATCGGTTCCTCGTGCATGTTAAAGCTGGTATTCACCAGAGATGGGATATTCGTCCGCTTAAAATATTCCTTCAGGATATTGTAGTAGCGGGGGTTTTTGGCTTCTGACGTCAATTGAGGCCGTGCAGTTCCGTCCACATGCACCACCGCCGGAGATTGCTTTCGCATCTCAGGGGTGCAATGACAGGTAATGGTCATAAACTCGCTGGTAAACTCGGCTCCGCCAATATCAGGATAACATTCACGCGCCTTTTCGGCCAATGTCACCGGTGCAAAGGGCATGAATTCACTCCGGTGCAGATGCTCATTCAGCCATTCATTCACAGACGGATCGGTGGTGGGGTAAAGAATCGAACGATTTCCCAAAGCTCGCGGCCCGAATTCCATTCTGCCGTTAAAATGGGCGACCACCTTGTTTTGCTGCAACAAGTCAACAATATCCTGCACAATCGTCTCGCCACGATGCTGATAATTCAATTTTGATTGCTGTAAGGCGCTTTCGATCTCCTGTTGCGAGTATCCTGGTCCCCAATACACATCACGAATCGGAGTATGGGTCTTATCCCCCGTTTTTTCGCGGTACACATGCTGAGCGGCGCCATAGCTCAGGCCGCCGTCCGCCATGTGGGGAAAGACAAAAATATTTTCGATTCCGTCAATATGATGAATCGACTGATTTAATTTCACATTGGCGAACACTCCCCCGGCCAGGACGATATTGCGGCATTGTTCCTTTTCGACATACTGGCGGATGTATGCTGTCGCCACCTTTTCCAGCGTCATCTGAAAGGCGGCCGAAATATTTTCGCGACCGTACTGTTTCGCGAATTTCAGAATGTGCAGATAATTGCCATACACGCAGGGGGCGGCAAAACCGCCCTCCTGATCTACATAGGCTAACCGTTCGATTTCGCGCAGTAACTCCGGGGGGGGATCGCCATAAGCAGCAAGGCCCGTAATCTTGCCTTCATGCCGCGCCGGTTTGAATCCGAGGGCTTTGGTCACAGCGGCATAGAATACGCCTAAGGAATGAGGCACAAACACCTCTTTCAACAAGGTGAATTGACCGTTTATCACACGATATACGGCTGATGTGACGCCTTCCCCCTGACCGTCAACAGTTACCGCCAATGCGTCCTCAAAGCCCGACGCCCAATAGGCGCACACGGCATGGGCATAATGGTGAGGCACTCGAATCACCTTCTCGCGGTTGACATGCTGTTGGCACCAATCCGCAATCTCCTTGCTTAATCCGGTCGCTAATTTGACGGCTTTCGGGATGTTGCGATAGTGATGAATGAGATAATTCAGCAGGTTGCTTGAAAGGCTTGAATAGCCGTTCTGACGCACATACGGATACTGTCGCAGGAGTGTCTGCTGGCGGTAAAAGCGTTCCGGCGTTTCGAGCGGATCTGCTTTGGCAATCGCAATATAATCAATATCCTTCAACGAAAGCTTATTTGAGCGTAAAATCCATTCGATTGACTGATACGGAAATCCGACATGCCGTTTGATGCGGGAAAAACGTTCCTCATTAACTCCGCAGACAACTGAGGAACCGTGCAGCAACACGGCTCCCGCATCATTATCCGTTTCACTGATTCCAAGTATATACATGCTTCTATTCTCCTACCGCTCAGATGTTTTTATTGAACCGAAAAGACGCAAAGTTTTTTCATATTTTCTGGATCTTCCCTCGTTCCTAGTCTCTGCGGCTAACCCACGACGCAGAGAGTCGCACAAGAACCTTCCTACGCGGAGCGTAAGAACGAGAAGTATTCTTCATTCTCCATAATTGAGACGCCAGTTAAACGCCAGCAATAATCATCCAGGTAACCAACCGGGGTTTTGTTGTCAATATTAATTTTTTTTGCGCCGCGGTTGGAGATTTAGATTAATTCGAGTCCGCCTTCGGCGGAGATGCCTGCTGCTGGATTTTTTTTAAGATCGACAGCATTCCACAAATATTCAATATTCAATCGAAAATATTCAATCATTGGAAGATGGTGAAAATATTCAGATACTCCGCCAGGCGGGTTGCCACAAAATATAAAAATATAATTGTCTACAGTATCGTCAGGTCTTCATCCCGCAGATCCGAAACAAACATATGGCCGGGGGCGTGGGTGATCACACGGGGAAGCGGGGTGGAAGTTGCCGCCAGTTGGGACGTTACGCCGCAGGCCCAGAACACGGGGATTTCTCCGGGCTGAATCGTCACCGCATCGCCAAAATCCGGTTCGCTCAGATTGCGGATACCGATTTTTTCAGGGTCCCCCAGATGAACCGGTGCGCCGTGGGTGAGATGGAAACGGGTGGTCACCTGGACGGCCCTAACGGCCTGCGCCGGTGTCATCGGCCGCATGGTCACCACCAGGGGTGCCGAAAAAGGGCCGGCTGGGGTGCAGCGTTTATTGGTAATGTACATTGAGACGTTTTTGCCCTCCTCCATATTCCGAATCGGCAGACCGGCTGCCAGCATGGCATTTTCAAATGAAAAACTGCAGCCCAGGAGAAAACTGACCATATTTTCATTGAAATAGTCTGACACATCTTCAACCTCGGTTTTGAATTCCCCTTTTTCAAAAACTTTATAGCGGGGAAGATCCGTACGCAGGTCGGCACCGGGGGCGATGATCGGCTCGACTTGACCGGGTTCCAGAACATCTAAAATCGGGCAGGGTTTGGGGTTGCGGACGCAAAAAAGCAGGAAGTTGAAGGCTTCTGCGGCCGGCAGCATCACCAGGTTGGCCTGTAGATAGCCGGCTGCGGCACCGGATGTGGGGGTGGTCCATTTGCGGTTGCGGATAAGTTGGCGCAATTGTCGGGGAGTAGTATCAGGGTTCATGGTTTTTAGCCTCCTAGGTCGGAAATCCGAATGAGGAAATTCGCACCATTGGGGAGAAGTTATGCTTCTGTATAGGCATCTGCTGCTTCCAGCGCTTGGTCCAAGATGCCGATACCTTCGTCGATTTCATCCTTGTTGACAATCAGCGGCGGTGCCAAGGCGATGACATTGCTGGGATTGGCCGCCATGGCCATCATTCCCAATAGGAATCCAAATCTTCTTTGGCGGATGGAATGCTTCTTAAGTCAATCATGTAATTCTCCTTCTGCATCATTTTATGTAAACAACCATCATCCGATTTACCAAAGCAGGTTTTGCTGATACCAATTTATGAAAATTTATTATGCCTCAGAAAACTTGGTCCTCCCTCCGGGCTGTAGGCCCTACGGGCCGGAAGCTGGGCCAAGTCAGAGACAATCGGCTATGCCATAAGAGA
>CALZJV010000481.1 GCA_945787595.1 uncultured Desulfobacterales bacterium
AATCAACCTCCCGATCCTGTTCATCAAATTTCAGGGTCGGATCTTTTATAATCGGTTTATCAAATCTACCCATATCGCCCGAATAGCCGATGATAAAGTCGCGACCGTTGTCGCGGGCCCGTATCAGGGAGATGGCCGAGCCGAGAATGTGACCGGCATCGTATAAGGTGCAGGTCATCTCTTGTCCGATAGACACTGGATGACCGTAAGGATAACCGTCGAAAAAGGACAGGGCCGCTTGTGCGTCGTCAACAGCGTAAAGCGGACTGACGCCTTCCAGGTGATACCTTTTCATCAGCTCATTGATGGTTTCAGAATCGGGTTTACGACTGTTTTTCTTCAATACTTTTTTTATACTGTCGGCCCCCTTTTTTGCCCCTTTCTTTGCTTTCATGGATGTTTCCATCATTTGCAGGGCGGATCGTACGGTTTTATAATTCAGGTATTCGGCATCAGATTCCTGGATATGCGCTGAGTCAAGCAGGAGATATTCACAGGCAGCCGCGGTAGCCCGGGTGCATACAATGCGGCCGGTAAAATCGTGTTTGGTTAACAGCGGCAGGCGGCCGGAGTGATCGATATGCGCGTGGGAAAGCACAATGTTGGTCAATATCCGGGGGTCAAACGGTATGACGGCGTTCTTTTCCCTTGTTTCTTTACGGCGCCCCTGAAACATGCCGCAATCCAGCAGAATGCGATCCTGTTCAGTGGTTAAAAGATGCATCGAACCGGTGACTTCTCGAACAGCACCGTAAAATGTAATGTTCATATCACATATCCGTCCAATTTAAGATGCCTGAATCCCAATCGAAAACACCATCGCCATCCGTATCGGCCGCAACAGAACAGGTCAATTGATCCAATGCGCTTAATTCAGCTTTGGTATTCTTTTGCCCTTGAATCACGAATAGACCGGACGTCGGCCAGTCATCTTCATTATGCACAATGAAAGGCTCGGTCGTGGATAAGTTTACGAAGCCATAATCCGGATGATAAAAAGTGCCGAAAATCTCTATTTCAATATAACCGGCGAATTCGGTGATATTCATGGAGTAGTCTTTAATCCAATAAACCTGCCCGGATTGGATGTCTTTACTGTGAGCCGAGAAGGTGGCCGTGATCGGCGAGTGCAAAAAGTCTAGCGATATTTCACCATCCAATCTGATGTCACCGTCTGCCAGGTTGGCAAAAGAAAAATGGGCTGTTGAAAAATCCCCGGTATCGACCCCATAGGTTCCATCGATATCCGTTTTTCCCGAAATGGTAATCCCATGATCACAATAGTTTTCAAAGGAAAAACTGCCGCTAAAAATCCCGGATTCAGCGATAAAATCAATTGAATATGACAGCCAGCCGCCACAATCACCCTGTAAAGCACCACTCCTTGTTTCAACCGCCGGTTTAAACAAGGAAACTACTTTAGAAGCTATTTCAACCTGTTGAAGCGAATCCTGCAAAACCAGAGGCAATCGTAATGGTCGAAAAGCGCCAATCTGGGTCGCCGTTGAATCTTGATTAAATCCTGCATTGGTGGCTTTAAAACGTGAGATGCCGGCGGCAAAAGCGCCGCCCGACAGGTTTTTTGCATTGGTTGAGTCTATGACGGCCTGGGTAGTTCTACCGGCAAAGGCAGTTTCGGTGTCGATTTTATCGGGGTCTTTCTTCCTATCAATGTCACCGGAAGTAAATACGAGAACGCATCCTCCGTAGGTGAAAGGTAGTGATATCGCAAGGATAATAAAAAATATTATGGATTTAGAGGGGTTCATCAAATTATCCCTAATAGTTTCCGATCCTGCCGTCATATTTCCCGGCCAAAACAAAAACCCCGCTTCTCATGACTCAAGTATGATTGTCTAAATAAAATCCCTCTAAATGTCAAGGCGTTTAGCACAAGAGCATCTGGGACGGAAATATCGCCACATCTGTTTGGCGTTTACCTGTGATCATTGTATCAAACGGTCCCTTTTTAATTCACTTTTTATCGGAAACAAGGTATTAGTTCACCGTAGCATCCCCTGAAAACCATGAAAATAAGAAACTTTTTAATCGCGACCTTAAGCGGCCTGCTGCTGACGGGAGCCTTCCCCAAAATAGGATTGGACTGGCTGGCCTGGTTTGCACTCGTCCCGCTTTTATATGCCCTAAAAGATCAACCCGCCGGCGCCGGTTTTCGTCTGGGGTTTACCACCGGTCTAGTCCATTTTCTGACGCTGTTGTATTGGCTGGTTCCCGTCATGCGAACCTACGGGTATTTGCCGGCATATTTGAGTATATCGGTCTTGTTTCTATTTGCCGTATTTCTGGCACTTTTCATAGCATCATTCGCAGCAGCCTTGGCCAGAGTCGGGAAAAACCCCGTCCGGTGTCTGGTAATGGTTCCATTGTTATGGGTGGCACTGGAATATTTGCGTTCCTTTATATTCTCCGGGTTTCCTTGGGAATTATTGGGATACTCCCAGTTTAACCGTTTGCAACTCATTCAGATTTCAGATATATTGGGTGTATACGGTCTGTCGGCTTTAATCGCCTTTGTCAATGGGGCTGTTTTTATCACCTTGCTTTATTTCACAAAAAGGAGGTGGCGGGAAGCAGAAATTACAAAACGCCTGGTAACAGGCGCAATCACTGCTTTAATCCTGGGAATCGCTCTGAGTTGGTCATACGGCCATTGGCGCCTGAAAACGATCAATCATTTAATTGCAACCTCTTCCAAAACCCGCATTGCCGTTGTTCAGGGCAACATCGACCAGGCAGTAAAGTGGGATCCTGCCTTTCAAATTGATACCGTAAAAAAATACAATCGCTTGTCCTCATCGATAACAAAACAGCGTCCAGACCTTATTGTATGGCCGGAGTCGGCCACACCGTTTTATTTTTTATATGATATCAAGCCGACGGAACTGGTATTTGAGGGAATCCAGCAAACGGCGACGGATTACCTGATCGGCAGTCCTTCTTTTGTGCAATCGGATGATGTGGTGAGGTATTTTAACAGTGCCTATTTGATCAGCCCGCTGACAAAAAATATGAGCAAATACGATAAAACCCATCTGGTTCCATTCGGTGAATACGTCCCGTTTAAAAAATGGCTCCCTTTTCTGGGAAAAATGGTGGCCCAGGTGGGAGATTTCAAGGCAGGCATGGAGGGGAAAACGTTACTCTGGAAGACCGAGCAGGTAGGCGTGCAAATATGCTACGAAATCATCTTTCCGGGGCTGTCCCGGGCCATGGCCAGAAACAATGCGTCTTTGCTGATTAATATCACCAATGACGCCTGGTTTGGCAAAACCAGCGGCCCTTATCAGCATTTTTCCATGACCGTTTTCAGAGCAGTGGAAAACCGGCGCGCCCTGGTAAGATCTGCCAATACAGGTATTAGTGGATTTATCGATCCGGCCGGCAGGATTTTAGCGTCAACCCCACTGGTTCAGGATGCGGCCCTGGTGCACTCGATGCCCTTAATGAAAATAAAAACGGTCTATACCCGTGTCGGAGACCTGTTTGCCCAGGTATGCATGGCGGTAGTACTATTGGTCATTATGCTTGAAATAGTACGGTGCTGGACTAAAAGAAAAAAGGGATTAAACCAAAATTGATATGGCCGCAAAAAGGCGCAAAAAGCACAAAAATAAAATTTCAGTGCTTGTAATTTCAATGTGTTACAATGAATAAAAATCGAAATTCTCACTTAAATTTAACATCTAATCTGCTGGATTGCATCATTGGGGTAATTTCGGTTAACCGGGTCGTCCGTTTGGCCTTTGACCGGTTAAATATTCCATGAATGATATTCCAGAACCGGCTAACCGGCCGACGGGGCAACCGGCAAAACCTTGCCTAGGGAGGAAAGCAAAATGTCTATCGAATTAAAACAGAATCTGGATGAACTTAAAATAAAATTGGATCACCTGCGGAGCTTTCTTTGACATTGATGACAGAGAAAAGCGGTTGGCTGAGATTGAAAGCATTATCGCTAAAGATGGATTTTGGGACAACCCGGAAGACTCCAAATCAATCTTAAAGGAACGGACTTATATCGCTAATAAGCTCGATCGTTTTAATAAGTTGTGGAATGATTTGGAAGAAACTCAAATTCTGCTGGATCTTGGCGTGGAGGAATCCGACCCGGAGGCTCTTGAAGAAGTGGCCCAGCAGGCAGAATCTCTAGACGAAGTAATCGATCAATTTTTTCTTGATCTTCTGCTGGATGGCAAAGATGACGCCAAAAATGCCATTGTTTCCATCAATGCAGGGGCTGGAGGCACTGAAGCCCAGGATTGGGCTGAAATGCTATTTAGAATGTATTCCCGGTGGATCGAACGCAGGGGTTTCAAATTTGAGTTGATAGATTTTCAACCCGGTGACGAGGCCGGCATTAAAAGCGTTACCTTTACGGCCGGCGGTGAAAACGCCTTCGGATACCTGAAATCTGAAACTGGCGTTCATCGTTTGGTAAGAATTTCTCCCTTTAACGCCAGCGGCAAGCGGCACACATCCTTTGCATCGGTATTTGTCTACCCTGAACTCGATAGCGAAATCGTTATCGATTTAGATGACAAGGATTTACGAATAGATGTATACCGGGCCAGTGGTGCGGGGGGGCAGCATGTCAACAAAACCAGTAGTGCCGTCCGCATCACCCATCTTCCTAGTGGCATCGTGGCGCAATGCCAGCAGGAAAAATCTCAGCACCGTAACAAAGAAATGGCAATGAAGGTGCTCAGAGCCCGCCTTTATCAGCAGGAAAGACAGAAACAGGATGATAAGCTGCAGGAGTTGCATGACAGCAAGGAAGACATCGCCTGGGGCAGTCAGATCCGCTCATACGTTCTGCATCCCTACCAGATGGTAAAGGACCACCGCATCAGCCTGGATGTGGGTAACGTTAACGATGTGCTGGACGGGGGCATCGATCGTTTTATCGAGGGCGTCTTGCTGGCGAGGAAGCAAGCCTGAGCGGCCGGAGGCTGTCTGTGGTCTCTAGTCAGCCCGGCCGCCGACCTGAAAAGCGGCCAGTCTGATCGAAAAAGAAACTGATGAACGTCGAACATCGAACATTGAACGTCCAACATCGAATAATGTATTCTGTCAATTAAAAAAAGACCGAG